>VYDC01000249.1 GCA_009843585.1 Chloroflexota bacterium
GAGCGCCGTCGTGCGAGTGGGCGAAGAGAACGTCGTCGCCCGCGAGCTCCTCGAGCGGAACGTTGGTCGTGTACCCGCCGAAGCAGTGGAAGACGGCGTGGCGAGCGCCGGGGAGCGCTCCGGCCCTCTCGATGAGCTCTCGCATCCGCACGCCCTCCCAGGCGTTGTCGTAGCGGCTCCACGTCGTCACGCAGTGGATGTCGGTGGTCGTGCTGATCTGCGGAAGTGCCAGCAGCTCGTCCCACGAGAGGCTCAGCTCGCGCTCCACGAGGCCGAAGACGCGGAAGCGCCAGCTCTCAAGGTCGATGGAGGGGATGCCGCCGTAGTGGAGCACCGGCCAGTTCGCGACCAGGCGCTGACCCGGCGGTAGACGCCTCGCCTCCGGCGCGCTCTCCCCCACGGCATACCTCTCCCCGCGCGGTCACGGGATCGTAGGTCGGGGGTGGCGCACCCTCAAGCGGCGAGCGCGCCGCGGGCGGTCTGCGCGCTGCCCGAGCGTGCGATGTCCCGTACGATGGGAGCGTGAACGTCCCGTCCGCCGCGGGCGCCTCCGCCGATCCCCCGGCAGGCCGCGTCCGCGGGTCGCGCCTCGCGCTCCTCGCGGCGATCGCGGCGGCGGTCGCCGCCCTCGATCAGGCCACGAAGGCCGGCGTGCGCGCGTGGCTGGACGAGGGGGAGCGCTGGCCCGCGGGCTTCGACCTTATCCGCATCACCCACGTCGAGAACTCCGGCGCCGCCTTCGGCATCCTGGAGGGCGCGGGCGGGATCCTCCTGCTCGCCTCCACGGTCGCTGCCGTCCTCCTCATCGCCTACCTGTGGGTCTCGCCGCGCGACGAGCCCCTCTCCGCCCTCGCGCTGACGCTCGTGCTGGGCGGAACGGTCGGCAACCTCATCGATCGCGCCTTCCGCGGCACCGTGACGGACTTCATCGATCCCACCCACTACCCTGCCTTCAACATCGCGGACTCGGCGATCGTGGTGGGGGTCGCGGCGCTGGTCGTGCTCAACCTGACGGGTATCGGGAGCGCGCCCCGATACGCCGGACGGGATCGCGGGACCGCGGAGCGACCGTGAGCGACCACGCGCGCCCCGCGCCCGACACCGATCCGCACCCCGGGGCCGTGCGCCGCTTCGTCGCCTCGCGGGCCGAGCGGCTCGATCGCCTGGTGGCGACCGAGGTGCCCGAGCTCTCGCGGGCCCAGGCGCGACGGCTGGTGGAGGAGGGCGCGGTGCGGGTCTCGGGCGTCGTGCGGCGCCTCCCCGCGTACGGGGCGCGCGAGGGCGAGCCGGTCGAGGTCGACGTCCCGGTGCTGCAGGATCCGCTCGAGCGCGAGGCCGACCGCCTCGCGGAGGAGATCCCGCTCGCCGTGCTCTACGAGGACGAGGAGACGCTGGTCATCGACAAGCCCGCGGGCCTCGTCGTCCACCCCCGCGACGGGGTGATGGGGGTCACGCTGGTCAACGTCGTGCGCGCCCGCTATCCGGAGGTGCGCCGGATCGGGGACGGCAACCGGCCCGGCGTCGTACACCGGCTCGATCGCGACACGTCCGGCGTGATGGCGTACGCGAAGTCGCTCGCGGCGCAGGAGGCGCTGAAGGCGCAGTGGAAGGCGCGCGAGACGCTGAAGCTCTACGTCGCCGTCGCGGAGGGGGTGCTCGACCCCCCGGCCGGCATCATCGACGCCCCCATCGGAATCGATCCCGCCGACCCGTCTCGCCGCGCCGTCGTCGAGCGGGGCGCCTCGGCCGTCTCCGAGTACCACGTGCGCGAACGCTACGGGCGCGAGGCCTCCCTCCTCTCGGTGCGGATTCGAACCGGGCGGACGCACCAGATCCGGGTGCATCTCTCCGCGGTGGGCCATCCGATCCTGGGAGATCAGCTCTACGGCTCGCCGTCGCCGCTGATCGGGCGCCAGGCGCTGCACGCGTCGCGGCTGGGCTTCATCCTACCGTCGACCGGCGAGTGGCGCGAGTTCGAGGCGCCGCTCCCGGAGGACATGCGGCAGCTCATCGACGGCATGCAGCGCCGCCACGGCGTCTCGGCCGGGGCGGCGGGATGAGCGCGCGCCAGGCGGCTCCCCGGCTGCGCTACGCGCCGAGCCCGACGGGCGATCCGCACGTCGGCAACATCCGGACGGCGCTCTGGAGCTGGCTGCATGCCCGGCGCTACGGCGGCGCCTTCATCGTCCGCATCGAAGACACCGACCAGGCGCGGGCGGTCGCCGGCGCCGACGAGCGGATCCTGGCGTCGCTGCGCTGGCTCGGCCTCGACTGGGACGAGGGCCCGGACGCGGGAGGACCGCACGCGCCGTACGTCCAGTCGCAGCGACTGCCGCTCTACCGCGAGGCCGCCGAGCGGCTGATCGCCGCCGGCCGCGCCTACCGCTGCTTCGACACCCCGGAGCAGCTCGCGGCGATGCGCTCGGAGCAGCGGGCGCAGGGCCGTCCGGTCGGCTACGACGGTCGCTGCCGCGCCCTCTCGCGCGAGAGCTCCGACGCGCGAGCCTCCTCCGGCGAGCCCTGCGTCGTCCGATTCCGCATGCCCGACGACGGCAGCACCGCGTTCCGCGACGCGATCCGCGGCGACATCCGGGTCGAGAACGCCACGCTCGACGACTTCGTGATCCTGAAGTCGGACGGCTTCCCGACCTACCACCTCGCGCACGTCGTCGACGACCACGAGATGGCGATCACGCACGTCACGCGCGGCGATGAGTGGATCCCGTCGACGCCGCGCCACGTGCGGCTGATCGAGGCGCTCGGATGGACGCCGCCGTCCTACGTCCACACGCCGGTCATCCTCGGGCCGGACGGCGGCAAGCTCTCCAAGCGCCACGGCGCGCGCTCCGTGCTCGAGTACGCGGACGAGGGCTTCCTCCCCGACGCGCTGTTCAATTTCCTCGCGATCACCGGCTGGAGCCTCGACGATCACACCGAGCTGATCTCCAGGGATGAGCTGATCGAGAACTTCGACATCGCCGATCTCGTGCCCAACCCGGCCGTCTTCGACACCACGAAGCTCGAGTGGATGAACGGTGCCTACCTCCGGACGGTCGACCCGGCGCGCCTCGCCGATCTCTTCGAGGAGCGGCTCGCTCAGGATCTCTCGGGCCGGGCCGCGCTCCCGCTCGAACGCCCGCTGGTCGAGGCGACCGTGCCGCTCGCTCGTGAGCGCATCAAGCGGCTCTCCGAGCTGGCGCCCCTGGTGGACTTCCTCTTCACCGGCGAGATCGTCGCCCCGGAGCCTGGGACCCTGCTCGGGAAGCCCTACCGCGGCCGGAGGCCGGAGGCGGAGCGCGCGCTCGGCGCCTGCTGCTCGGCGCTGGCGGCGCTGGAGAGCTGGACGTCTGAGGCGATCGAGGGCGCCCTGCGCGCGCTCGCCGCGGAGCTCGACGAGCGCGCGGGATCGCTGTTCATGCTCTGCCGGGTCGCCGCGACCGGGCGCCCGATCACGCCGCCCTTGTTTGAGACCCTGGAGCTCATCGGGCGCGAGCGCACGCTCGCGCGCCTGCGGTCGGCTCAAGAGACGCTCGGCGCGTAGGAACCGCGGCAGGCCGCGCCCGCACCGTGCCGCGCGAGATCCCCCGCGGCGGCCGCCGCGGGGAGTCGAGGTGCCGGTGCCGGCACCCCGACGCCGCGGCGGCCGTTACTCGCCGTTCCCCTCGAGGACCGTCGGGGCGCCGACCTGGACCCGCAGCTGGCGCGCCTTCTTCGCCTCCGCCTTGGGGATGGTGATGGTCAGGACGCCGTGGTCGTACCTGGGCTCCACCCTGTCCGGGTCCACCGATTCCGGAAGCCTGAGAGCGCGGTGGAAGGAGCCCGTCCTCCGCTCGCGCATGAGGTAGGAGTCCTGCTCCTCGCTGTACTCCTCGGCCGTGCTCCCCTTGATCGTCAGCACGTTGTCCTCGAGCGAGACGTCGATCTCCTCCGGCGAAACGCCGGGCATCGAGGCCCGCACGACGGTGTCGTCGCCGCGCTGGATCACGTCCAGGGGAACGGCCCACGCCTCGATCTCGGGGGCGCCGGCGCGTCCGCTCGTCCCGATCTGCCGCCACACCCTGTCCATCGTGTCCTGGATCTGTCGCAGTTCGCTGAACGGGTCCCATCTCTGGATCATCGTGCGCTCTCCCTCCCCGTGACTCCGGTGCCCGGCCTTCACGTCCCTGGCCGGACACACTGTGAATATAGATACTGATACGAGGCATGTCAAGGTAAGATGATGTATCCCATCAGATAGCGTATACACCGTTGACAGTATCATCACCCGCCACGGTAAGATCGTGACCGGGAGGACGTCATGAGCCAGGCCCAGGGCATCTATCTCATCAGCGTGGTCGCGGAGACCCTCGATATGCACCCGCAGACCCTGCGAAAGTACGAGCGCGCCGGGTTCCTCGAGCCCCTCCGGATGGGGGCGCTCCGGGCGTACTCGGACGAGGACATCGCCCGGCTGCGGCTGATCAAGCACTTCGTCGAGGGCCTCGGGCTGAACCTGGCCGGGGTCGAGATGGCGCTCGCCTTCACCGGGGAGCTGCTCGAGATGCGCGAGCGGCTCTCTGAGACGGCCCGACCGTCCCCGGGAGCGGACGAATCCCTCCGCCAGGTCGACCGGATGCTGGCGAGCCTGGGCCTCCGCCTCGTGAAGCGACGTGGTCGGGACGCGGCCTCGAGCGGGCCGGGCGGTGCCTGGCCGACCGCGGGCTCCGGAGAGTCGATCGAGTTCAGCGCGCCCCGCTGAGCTCCGCCCCGGTCCGGCGCCCGGCGGCGGGCTTCGGACGATCGCTCCGCCTCTGAGCGGCGCGCCGCGGATTCTCAGACGAAGGCCGCCCCCGGCCTCGGACCGAGGCCCTCCGTCTCCTCGACCTCCTCGATCTCCATCAGGAGCGCGGGAAGGATGGCCACCAGCGCCAGCACGCCCGCGATGGCGAAGAGGTTCTGGAAGACCGTCACGCCCGCCTCGATCAGCGGGGCCTCGGTCTCCTCGAAGGTCTCACCCACCGTCACATGGGCCGTCAGGCTGTAGAAGCGCTCGATCCCCCAGGCCGACAGGGCGGCCAGGCCCAGCGCCATCCCCACCATGCGCGAGGCGGTCACGAGCGACGCCGCCGCTCCCCAGTAGTGGCTCGGCGCGGCGCTCAGGGCGCTGACGCCGATCGGCGGGATGACGAGGCCGAACCCGAGCCCTGCGGTGACGAGCGGCAGGGTCAGCCGGAGCTGATCCACCTGCGTCTCCCATGTGCTCATGAAGAGAAGGCCCACCCCGATGAAGACAAGCCCGACCGTGCAGACGGACCTGACGCCCGTCCACCGCAGGATGTAGCCGCCGATCACCGCTCCGACGGGGATCACCGCCGTGAGCCTGACGAGATGGAGGGCGCTCTCCCAGGCCGGCTTCTCCATCACGGTCGCCGCCATGAGGGGCACGGCGACCAGGGAGATGATCAGAGCGATGCCGACGAGGAACTGGGCCATGTTGGACGAGAGGAAGGCCTTCGACCTGTAGAGGAAGGAGGCCAGCAGCGGCTGGACCGCACGCCTCTCGACCGCGATGAGGGCGATGACCAGGACGATTCCGAGCGTCAGGAGGTAGTAGGGCGCGAGGGACTCGCGGGAGAAGATGCTCCTCTGCGAGAGGGCGATCGTGAGGACGGTGAGAGCCGCGCCGAGGGCGAGCGCTCCGAGGTAGTCCATGCGGGAGTCGGCGCTCGCTCGGTTCGGCAGGATCGCGAGGAGCGCGATCAGGATGAAGCTCTGGGGGATGTCGAGCCAGAAGATCCAGCGCCACCCGGCCAACTCGATGATCGCACCCCCGTAGAGCGGGCCGAGGACCGAGCCGGCCTCGGCGGAGGCCGCCACGAGCCCCAGGGCGATTCCCCTCTTCTCGGGGCCGACGGCGCCGACCGCCATCGCGAGGCCGATGGGGACCGTGGCACCCCCGCCGAACGCCTGCAGCACCCGCGCCAGCACCACCCACTCGAACGTGGGCGCTATAGCCACCAGGAAGGAGCCGATGGCGAACAGCAGGAGCGCCGCCTGGAACATCCGGACGCGGCCGTAGACGTCGGAGAGGCGCCCCGCCAGCGGCATCGCCACGGTGTAGCTCACCAGGTAGCCGGTGACGATCCAGGACGCCCGGTCCAGGTCCGTCAGCGGGATCTCGAGGTCGAGCATGACGCTCGGGAGCGCGGCGACGACCACGGTCTGATCGAGCGCCGTCGAGAACACCCCCAGGCAGAGGATCGCGAGGATGACCGATGAGGATGAACCCACCGCGCTGATCCGGGCCCGGGCCGCGGTCATGATCCCGAAGCTATGTCCGGGAGCTGGATGTCAACGGGGACGTTGACTCCCGAGATGATGAGCAGCCGCGTGGTCTCCGGTGCGTCGTCGTTGAAGAGCTTCCCCGCGATGCGCAGCTGGCGGAGGGTGTGGTCCGCCTCCTCGACCCACAGCGTCAGCGTCACCTCGTGACCCGGGTCGGCGGACGTGATGAGGGTCGTCAGGTCGTCCGACATGACCTGGCCCACCAGCCGGATGGTCGGCCGGTCGAGAACGGTCTCCTCGCCCGTGACGGACGGGCCCGCGATGCTGCGCACCACCTCGCTCAGGGTGGGTCCCACCGCCCCGAAGTTAAAGGGCACCTGATCGAGGGGCAGCGGGAGCCACGGCGCGTCGCGGGAGAACTTCATGAAGGCCTGCTCGCCGACCGCGAGAATCTCGACCTCGGCAAATCCCAGGCCCGGAGCGACAACCTCGACGACCATGCGCACGCGGTCGGGCGAGCGCACCTCCGCCTCCATGCTCTTGAAGGTCGTCCCGAAGAACTTCGCCCCCGACTCCAGCTCGTCGGTCATCTCGAACTGCGCCGAGGTCATGGCGGCCAGCCCGTCCGCCACGCTCGCCACCAGCTCCTCGACCGAGAGCTCGGCCGGGTCCGACGGCGCCGGCTCGGCGGCCTGCTCCGACTGGCAGGCCGATGCGAGCAGCAGCACACCCATCGCCAGCACGCTGGCCGAGGCCCGGCGGAACGATCTCATCGGCCTCCCCAGACCCGACTCCGCGGCGGCCGAGCGGCCTCGCCGGTGCGGGATCCGCGACCCGCGCGCCTCGACCGACCGCGGGGCTTCTCGTGCGGCCGTCGGTCGCCCGCGCGGGGCTTCTCGAGTGCGGATAGTGTATCTCTCGACGGTGCGATCCGGGACACTCCCGGGCGCGCGCTGCAACCGCTCGCGCCGACTCGGGCGACGCGCGCGACGCAGCAGTCACCGCGGGCGCGACGGGCGGTCCCGCCATCGCCGGGAGGGCGGCGTACGTGACGAGACGAGTCGCCATCGTGGGGGGCGGCGTCTCCGGGCTGGGCGCCGCGTGGGCGCTTCACCACCACCCGGACCGCTTCGACTTTCGCCTGTACGAGTCGCGGGGTGAGATCGGCGGCAACGCCATCACCGCCGACATGCCCCAGGACGACGGCTCCGTCATCCCGTTCGACATCTCCGTCACGGCGTGCATCCCGTCGGTCTACGACCACATCGTGCTGCTGATGGAGAAGTTCGGCATCGACATCCTCGACACCCGGTTCAGCTACAGCGTGAGATACGGCAGCGGGACCTACGCCCACGACTACGACTCCGACATCCGGCGGCAGCTGCAACCCGAGATCGTGCGGTTCCAGCGACTGCTCGGGCGGCTGCGGTGGTTCGGCTTCCTGAGCCGCTCCCACTCAAGACTCCTGAACGCGCTGAATCCATTCAACTACGTCAGCATGGGCACCTTGCTCAATCTCGGCGGGTATTCGGGCGACTTTCGCTACAAGATACTCAAGCCCATGTTCGTGAACTTCCTCATGGCCACGAACGTGTTCGACATGCCTGCGTCGCTCTTCGCGAGGTACCTTGACTTCTTCGATATCGAGACCGCCACGCCCATGCAGACGTGGGATCAGGGCACGCGCCGCATCTACTCGGAACTCTCGGCGCCCTTCCGAGACAAGATCTATCTCGCCCGCCCGGTTCGCAAGGTCTATCGGGAACGATCCCGCGTCATCGTCGAGGACGAACGCGGCGTGCGGGAGACGTTCGACGATGTCATCTTTGCGTGCAACGCAAACCAGACCCTGATGATCCTCGACCGCCCGACGCTGCTCGAGCGCTACATCCTTTCATCGATACGGTACGAGAGCGAACTCCACAACCATGCGGTCGTCCACTCCGATCGCTCGGTGCTTCCCGACAACGACGTCAGGCCGCTGGAGACGCGAAGCAACCACATCGAGCACTACGGCGCCCGACCGGACAACTACGAGATCACGTACATCATGCACAACCAGCAGCCCTGGGCCCGCCGCTCCGACAGGCCGTGCCTTGTGACCTACAACCCGATCAGCTCTATCGACGAGCGAACCGTCGTCCGGCGATGGTGGTTCCAGCACATCGTCCACGACGTGAGGCACGTCGTCTGGATCGTCAGCCTCTTCCGGTTCATCCAGGGGAGGAGACGGACGTGGCACTGCGGGGCGCACACGCTCATCAACAGCCAGGAGACCTGCCTCATCACGGGGCTCGCGGCCGCGAGACAGATGGGCGCGGACTACCCCTTCGACGATCCGGCGGCGAGGCGGTCGTTCAACCACTACGGGAGCCTGATGTACGGCTCGCGGTTCCGGAAGGCGCGACCCGCGTAACCGGAGCCGACGTGTCGGGCACACGCGACCGAGCCCGCCACGCTCGCCCGCGCACGATCGCCGCATCGGGAGGGGCGGACGCGCTCGGTTCCGCGGGGTCCGCACCGTGTGCGCCAGCGACGGCGTCTCGTATGCTCGACGTGTCGCTGCGTGACGACAGGGTCGGCCGGCCCGGAGCCCGGAACGGAGTGCCAGGGAGATGCCCACTCGACACGGTGAACCCGCCGTCGCGGCCCTGCCCTCCCCATTCCCCGAGGGCTGGTATTTCGTCGGGAGCCGTCCGGCCGTCGAGAAGGCAGGACTCATCCAGAAGACCTGGATGGGGGAGACCGTCGTCGTCTGGAGTGATGAGGACGGCCAGGCATGCGTCGCCGAGGCGGTCTGTCCCCACCTCGGCTCCCAGCTCGGGCCCGATGCCGGCGGGCGGGTCCGCGAGGGGCGCCTCGTCTGCCCCTTCCACGGCTTCGAGTTCGACGCAAGCGGCCAGTGCGTCGCCACGCCCTACGCGCCTCCTCCGAGGTCCGCCCGGTTGCGCGTCTTCCACACACGAGAGATACACGGCCTGATCTTCGCCTGGTGGGGGATCGATGGCCGCGAGCCCCAGTGGGAGCTCCCGGAGGATCCGCCCGACGAGGGCGACTGGTGCGCGGCCGAGATCCGCACGACTCGCTTTCCCGGCCACCCGCAGGAGACCACGGAGAACTCCGTCGATCTCGCCCATCTGCGCTACGTCCACGGGTACGACAGCGTGAGCCGCGCCGACCCCCTCGCGATCGACGGTCACCGCCTCGTGAGCCGTTTCGACTTCAAGAGCGTCCGGAGGATCGCAGGGTTCGCGACGATCACGTTCGACATCGCCGCGAACGCCCGCATCTTCGGGCTGGGCTACTCGTTCGTGGAGATCCATGAGCGCTCCATCGGGATGGAGATGCGCCTCTGGATCCTGGCGACGCCGGTCGACGGCACCGACATCGACCTCTCCCAGGTGTCGCAGGTCCGCACGATACGCAGGCCGAAGCGGTGGATCGCCGGACTCGGGTTCCTCCCCACGGGCTGGCGCGCCCCGCTCATGAACAGGTTCATCGTGACCCGGCAGCAGCAGGACGTGCAGCAGGACGTCGTGATCTGGCAGCGCAAGAAGTTCCTGCCCCGCCCGCGCCTCAACCGGGCTGACGGCGAGATCGTCGCCTTCCGCGACTACTGCACTCAGTTCTACGCCTAGGCACCGCCGGGCACCGCCGGGCCGCCCTGCGCGCCGGGAGGCCGGGGCGTGCGGGCGCGCGGCCCGGTCACGGCGCACACGTGGGCTGCGGTCACGCGTCGTCGTCGGCGCGGGGCTTCAGGACGGGTGTGGCTGGCCAGGGAAGACCGTGCTGCGAACCTTCGAACTGACGGCGTCACCGTAGATCGCCGTCCCCCGCTGGTTCGCCACGATCCGCTACACGATCCCCACGCCGGAGGCCCTCGGCAGTCCGGTACTGTTCACCCTGCAGCCCTGGGCTCGATGACGAAGCGCCCACCGTCCTCGACTTCGAGCGTCAGGCTGCGAACCCAAAGGACGACCGCAGGAACGGAGAGCCTGGCACCAAGCAGGAGGGAGAGGCTGAAGGCATCGGCGGGCGAGCTTCCACGAAGGACCCGATAGATGCGACGCCTCAAGATGAGGCACGTGCGGTCGCGAGTCGGCCGCCACGACGACGGCGAGATGGGCAAGGAGGGAAAGATGCCCGCGTACCTAGTGCTGGCGAACTGGACCGAGCAGGGAATAGAAGACCTCAAGGAGAGCCCGGACCGACTCGTGGCTGCGCGTAACGCGATTGAGACGGCAGGCGGTCGGCTCACTGCCTTCTACATGACGATGGGCGAGTATGACTTGGCTGCCATCATCGAAGCGCCGGACGATGCGACCGTAGCGGGCATGCTGCTTGGCATTGCCCGCCGGGGCTCCATTCGCACAAAGACGCTCCGAGCATTCGAGGAGGACGAGTTCCGCAGCATCATCGACACGCTGCCCTAGAACGCGCGTCGAGTGCGGGGGATGGACCGTGCGTCGGGTTGTTCGCGCCCCGCGAGGTGATGCTGCCCTCCGTGACGTTCCACGGCGACGCGAACGATGTCCTGCTGGTGGTCGTCAGCGAACGCGTCTCACGGTCGTGGTCGTCACCGAGGACGACGCTCAGGCCCTGCTGAGGCCGATATCCGGGGCGTCTGGTCCCTGGTCGAACCCGGCGCCGCCGGACAGCCCCATCGGCGGTCTGGAACGCGGGGGAGGTCGAGTTTCCAATGGCCTATGTTCAGTTCCCTTGCGTTCTTGCCGAATGTAGTCCCGATCGGAGGCCGCGCCACGGTGGCGATCCACGTAGTACCGGCACTGGTCTCGTCTCACCGCCCACCAGTGCTGCTCATTCATGGCGCCGCGAATTCGTCGGGGATCTGGCGGTTCTGGCAGGAGGCCCTCGCGGATCTCGGATGGAGTAGCTACGCCGTGGATCTTCGCGGCCACGGTCGGAGCTCGGGCTCAATCGATGGAGCAACCATGTCGGACTACGCCGACGACGTCGCGGCTGCGGCCGCCGGGCTCTCCGAGACCCCCGTCGTCATGGGGTGGAGCATGGGCGGTCTCGTCGCCATCATGGTCGCGGCACGCGGTCACGCACGGGCGTGTGTCGGGCTGGCGCCGAGCACGCCAGTTGCGCTCCGCGACGATGACCTGCCGATTCGCCCGGGGGTGTTCGGCCCCGAAGAGTACGGGATCACCAGCCTCGACCCTGCCACGCAGCCTTCCATGCCTGACCTGGATGCCCAGGAGCGAGCAGTCGCACTCGAGTCGGCGTCGCAGGAGTCGCGGGCGGCGCGAGACGACCGCAAGGCGGGGATTGTAGTGTCGGAACTCCCATGCCCGCTCATGGTCGTGACAGGCAGTGAAGACCGCGCCTGGCCTCGGCCGGCATACGCCGGGATGCACCTGCGAGCGGAATACCTTGAGTCACCCGGCGCCTCGCACTGGGGGCTCGTGCTCAACCGTCGTCGGTTGCCGGATCTGGCACGGCGCGTAGCCGAGTGGCTCGACGTGAACGCGGCTTGACGGAGGGTCCGATCAATCTGTGTCGAGCGCGTCGGCTGGACTCTGAGCGGAGGTGTGACCAAGTCCCGGGGCGGCAGCCTACGTGCCCTACCCCCGGCCGCGAGAGTTCCACGCATCGTGGAAACCGTCCCCGACCGTCGGCTCGCGGTACGAACCGTCCTTGGCCTTGTCGCTGCGAAGCTCATCGATGACGGCATTGAGGATGTCGAGAGCTAGCTGCGCGAGCTTCACGAGATGAAGGACCGAAGGATGGAACTGGTCAAGTTCGAGCCCGAGACGAGCTACGAGATCGAGCGGGTGTTCGCCGAGTTCGCATCGGTTATGGCTGGGGACCGAGGATTCGAACCTCGACTTACTGATCCAGAGTCAGCTGTCCTACCATTAGACGAGTCCCCAGCGCCCCGCCGAAGCGTAACAGCAGACCGAAGGCCGGTCATCCGCCGCGGCGCTTGCCGCACCCGCGATCGCACCGCACGCTGTCGCGATGCTCGACGCGCTCCATGACTGGCTGACCGCATGGGCCGACGGCCCGGCCGGACCGGCGGCGCTGGGCGTGCTCTCCGCGTCCGAGGCCGTCTTCTTCCCGCTGCCGCCCGATCCGCTGCTGATCGCGCTCGCGCTGGCACACCCCGAGCGTGCGCTGCTCTACGGGGCGCTCACCACCGTCACATCGGTCGCGGGCGGCCTCGTCGGGCACTGGATCGGGCTCCGGTTCGGCCGCCCCGTGCTGCAGCGCTACCAGCGGCCGAGCACCGAGCGCGTCGAGCGGCTCTTCCGGGAGTACGGGCTCTGGGCCGTGGTGATCGCGGGCTTCACACCGCTGCCCTTCAAGCTCTTCACGGTGTCGTCCGGCGTCTTCGGGATGGCACGCGTCCCCTTCCTGCTGGCGTCCGCGGCGGGGCGGGCGGCGCGCTTCATGCTCATCAGCCTGCTGATCTTCATCTGGGGCGATCGGTTTCGCGCCTTCCTCGACGATCGCTTCGAGCTCGTCATGTCGGCGACCGGGATCCTCGTCGTCGCGCTGCTCGCGGTGTGGATAGTGAGGACCAAGCGCCGGGCGACGCCGGACCGCCGCGCCGAGGCGTCCGGGGACCGACCGGAGCGCGGGGATGACGTGCGCGGCGGAGGCTGATGACGGCACGGCGGCGGCCCGGGACCGGCCCCGGGCGGATCGCGTGTGTTCCTGATCTTCACCATGATCGGTACCATCGCCCTGGCCGCGACGCGCGGGACGGGAGAAGAGACATGGCTGGCGAGTCCGGCAGCGATCGACCTCACGAGGCACCCCATCCCGCGCTCCGTGCGCACACGGAGATCCGCCAGCTGCGGGACCCGCTGCTGCTCGCCGCGTTCCGCGGCTTCAGCGATCCGCAGGGGGCGGCGGCCGCGGCGATCGACCACTTCGCGGAGCAGTGGGGTGCACAGCCTCTCGCCGACGTCGATCCCGAGGCCTTCTACGACTTCACCGTGCAGCGACCGCGCGTCCGCCTCGAGGAGGGGGAGCGCGTGATGGACTGGCCGCAGACCCGGTTCATGGTCGCCTCACCTGCGGGCGCCGGGCGAGACGTCGTCCTCCTTCGCGGCGCCGAGCCGCACCTCCGCTGGCGCACCTTCGCCGAGGCGATCGCCGCGTTACTGGAGACCGTCGGCAGCACCGAGAGCGTCACCCTCGGCGCCCAGCCCGCAGCCGTTCCGCACACGCGGCCGCTCCCCGTGACGCTCTCCGCTTCCGACGCCGCCTTCGAGGAGCGGTTCGGGCTGTCGGCACCGGGTTCCCGCTACCAGGGTCAGACCGGGATCGTCGGCGTCCTCAACCTGCACCTGCGCGCGCGCGGCTGGCGCAACGCGAGCCTCTGGGCGCTGGCCCCCCACTACCTGACCATCGGTCCGAACCCCGCGGTGAGCCTCGCCCTGGCGGCCCTCGTCGATCGCGGCTACGGAACCGCCACCGGGCACGTCGCCCTCACGAAGCAGCTCGGCGAGTTCGACGAGCAGGTGCAGGAAGCGCTCGCGCAGTCGAGCGAGGCGGCTGATTATGTCCGGCAGCTGGAGGAGCAGTACGACGCCAACCGCCCCGCCGATGACGAGACGTCCGACCCGGGGGCGGCGGACGCCGCCTCGGAGCTGCCCCCGACGGCCGACCTGCTCGACGATCTCGAGAGCTTCCTGAGGCGCCGCCGGGACCCCGACTAGCGCCGCTCGCGCTCGCGGACGACGGCCTCTCGACAGAGCAGGCGGGCCGGGCCCGTCCGGTCCGCTCCTATGCGACAGCGAGAGGCAACCTCGCGAGTCCCCGCAGGAGGAGGGTGCCGCGATGGTCCGCGGCTTCCGCCGCGGCGCCGATCGAGGAGTAGCGGGCGAGCAGCGCCGCGAACGCGAGCTCTGCCTCGAGTCGCGCGAGCGGTGCCCCCAGGCAGAAGTGAGGCCCGAGTCCGAACGAGAGATGGCGGTTCGCCGGCCGGTCCGGCATGAATTCGTCCGGTCGGTCGAACTGCGCCGGATCGCGGTTCGCCGCCCCGACCATGACGAGAAGGAGCGCGCCCCGCTCAATCGCCGTCTCCCCGATGCGCGTGTCTGCGCGGGCAACCCGGACGACGCCCTGCACGGGTGAGTCGAAGCGCAGCATCTCCTCCACGACCGCCGGCGCCATCGAGGGTTCGGCCCGCATCCGTCCGACGACGTCGGGACGGCCGAGCAGGGCGAGCGCGCCGTTGCCGATGAGGTTGGTCGTGGTCTCTTGCCCCGCCACGAGCAGCAGGATCGCGAACGCGAGGATCTCGTCGGTGGTGAGCTCCTCGGCCTGGCCCGCGGCCACCAGGGCCGAGATCAGATCGGAGCGCGGGGAGAGGCGGCGCTCGTCAACGAAGCCCCGGAAGTAGTCCATGAGCTCGAGCGTCGTCTCCCGGGCCTCCACGATGGCCGCTTCGGAGTTCCTGAGGTCGGTGGTCGCGGCGATGGCCCGCGACCAGGTGGCGAAGCGGTCGCGATCGTCGGGCGGGACCCCGAGCAGCTCGGCGATGACGATCACGGGGAGCGGACGGGCGAGCGTCGCCATCAGGTCGAACTCACCGCGCTCCGGGGCGGAGGCCAGCAGCTCGCATGCGATGCCCTCGATGCGCGGCCCCAGCTCCGCGACGCGGCGCGGCGTGAACGCGCGGGTGACGATCGCGCGCATCCGCGTGTGCGCGGGCGGATCGATCGTGAGCAGCGTCCGGGCCTCGCCCAGAGGCGACCGGGACCGCTGCTCCCTGACCAGCTCCCCGACCTGTCCGCCGGCCTGTCGCGTGTCCGACGAGTAGGTCGTCGGATCGCGCAGGACTGCGAGGCAATCCGCGTAGCCGGTCAGGACCCACGCCTGCAGGGCGCCGCTGCGGTGGACTGGCTCCTCGGCGCGGAGCCTGCTGTACTGGATGTAGGGATTCCGCCTGAAGGACGGCACGAACGGGTTGAAGGTGACCATCGGCCCGATCGTACCGTGACGCGAAGGCCGCCGGGATCGGCGCCCCGAGCACCGGTGTCAGCCGCCCTGCGGGATCGGTCGCCTCGCCACAAGCGAGACCGCAGTTGATCGGCCGGCTCGGTGGCTATCGCCCACGACACGGAGCACGCCCCGCGCCCGCCCTCGGGGATGTGGCGGCGGACGCTGCCGCTCGCCCGCACGGTGATCGGCCTCTGGCTGGGATGGCGCTGGCTGCGCGTCCAGCGCCGCCTCCTCGGGGAGGAGCGGACGTCCGAGGCGACACGACGCTTCCACCGCGGGGCGGCGGCGGCCGTCGTGCGGCGCGCGCTCAGGCAGCAGGGCCTCATCGTCAAGACCTGCCAGTTCCTCGGGAGCCGCGCCGACATCCTCATGGATGAGTACGTCCGCACCCTGTCGCTGGTCCACGATCAGGTCCCGCCACGGCCGTGGTCGGAGATGCGGCCCGTGATCGAGCGGGAGCTGGGTGGGCCGATGGCGGAGCTCTACGCGGATTTCGACATCGACCCGGTCGCCGCCGCCTCACTCGCCCAGGTCTACCGCGCCAGGCTCCACGACGGGACGGCCGTTGCCGTCAAGGTCCAGTACCCCGGGATCGACAGGATCGTGCGGGACGACCTGCGCGCGCTCCGCATGCTGGTCGAGATCTGGGCACGCATCGAGAAGGTGATCGACTTCCGCCCCGTCGTGGACGAGATGGAGCGGACCGCTCCCGAGGAGGTCGACTTCATACACGAGGGGGAGGCGGCGGAGCGGCTCGCCTCGCTTCTCGCCGACCGCGACGACGTGGTGGTGCCGGGAATCTACTGGGAGCGCTCGTCGCGACGGGTCCTGACGATGGACTACGTCGACGGCATCCGGATCGGCGACGTCGCAGCCCAGCGGGCGGCCGGCGTCGACACTCCCCAGGTCGCCGCGTCGCTGATCGACCTCTACAACACGATGATCCTGGAGCGCGGAATGTTCCACGCGGACCCCCATCCCGGGAACCTCTTCGTCGTGCCGGGTGAGGGACGGGGCTCGAAGGCGAAGGTCGGAATCGTCGACTTCGGCCTCACGAAGACCCTTCCAGAGGAGTTCCGCGAGCAGCTGATCGTGCTGACCAGCGCGATCGTGAGCGAGCAGCCCGAGGCGATCACGGGAACCATGGAGGGGATGGGGTTCCGCACGCGGGAGCGCGACGAGCAGACCTACGCAGCCCTCGGCGAGGCCTTCCTCGGCGATGTCCTCCGCTCCGGGAAGGCATACGCCGACCAGGAAATGGTCGCGGACATCAACGCGCGACTCGGCCGCGTGCTTCGCGCGAACCCGCTGGTCGAGGTCCCCGGCGAGGTGATCCTGATCGCCCGCGTCATGGGCCTCCTCTCCGGTCTCGGCAAGATGCTCGACTCCGAGACCGATCTGCTTGAGGCGCTCATGCCATACCTCGACCCCGACATGGAGGCGGTGGCGGGATAGCCGCGCCGGCGCGCCGGGCGGCGCGCGCGGGGCCCGTGCCGCCTCCGGGCGGCTTCCCCGCACGCGTGCGGCGTTGCTAGACTCTCTCCGGAAGGCGCAGGAGTGTAGCTCAGCTGGCAGAGCAGCGGTCTCCAAAACCGCCGGTCGGGGGTTCGAGTCCCTCCACTCCTGCCAGCTACTTCACGCCGTGCCCTGCCCAGGTGGTGGAATTGGCAGACACGCCGTCTTGAGGGGGCGGTGCCCGAAAGGGCGTATGCGTTCGAGTCGCATCCTGGGCACCACCGCGCACAACGCACAGCCCCGGTGACGCGTCGCCGCCCGCTCGCGGCCATGCGTCCCGGGGCTGGCGTGTTCTAGGCGGGAAACGGCCCCGGGGCCGGTCGCCTCAGGCGGCTCGCCGCCTCCTGACGGCCCACGCGCCGCCGGCCGCAGCCGCCACGGCCACGACGATCACCGCCACGATGAGCACGGGCGAAAGACCCTCGCCGCCCCCCAGCTCCGTGCGTGCCATCATCGGCCGGGCGCCGGGATCCAGGACGTTCAGATCCCAGATGAGCTCGCCCTCCTCGACGCGATCGGCGTTGTGCTCGACGACCGTGCCCGGCAGGGCGACGCGAACCGTGAACGAGGCGTCACCGAGAAGCGGCGCCATGAGCGCCGGATCCAGCGCCGGCCCGCCGCTGGCGCCGGCGGCGTCGGCCAGCATGTCCCGCGGGAACTGCGCCTCGAAGAGCCAGCCGTCGTCGTCGCCCTCGAGGACGAACTGCTCGAACATCCCGCCGAGCCCGGCGAACGCACTCTCCTCGCCGGCGCCCGCCACCAGTCCGCCGAGGGTCGTGGCGACGTCACCGCTCGAGGCGAACGGGATCTGCACGCGGGACCCGACGAACGTCCCCTCCTGGTAGAGCTCCGCCGTCCCGCCCGGAGGGAGCGTCGACTCGTCGACCTCGGTGAAGCTCGAGGCGATGTCGCCGACGCCGGGCCCCAGGGCCCCGAGCGCGCCCATCGCCGAGCTGTCGATCGCCGAGAGGAAGGAGATCGCCCCCGATCCGTCGTCGGCGACCCGCATGGCAATCTCGATGCGAAGGCACCCGGTCAGGAGCACCACGGCCAGCGGCGCGACGAGCAGAAGGGTCAGCCGTCTCATCTGATGTTCTCCGCCCGGGCGCTCGCGGTGCCCCGGCTCTGCCGCCCGTCGCGCAGGAGCCGGCTCCCTGTCCGCGCGCTACGCGTAGCGCGCGGAC
>VYDC01000084.1:0-15612 GCA_009843585.1 Chloroflexota bacterium
ACCGCGCAGTCACCGGCGCCGGCCCCGGCCACCGCGATCGCCACCCCCGCGCCGAAACCGACGCCCGCCCGCCCGTCGGCGCCGCCGCCCCCCACCGCCGAGCCGACGCCGACGCCAACGCCGGAACCAACGCCCTCACCGTCACCAACTCCCGACCCGCTCGAGATGCGCTGCGCCGGCCTCGAGCAGCGCGGTGCCGACCTGACCGACGCCGTCGAAGACGTGATGGCGGGGATGACAGGGGGCTGGGGCCTCGCGCTCATCGACCTCGACTGCGATGCCTCCATCGTCGTCAGACCCGAGCACGGCCAGTACCCCGCATCGGCGGGGAAGATCGTGATCATGATCACGGCGCTACGCGCCGTTCAGGAGGGCCTGCTCGATCTCGAGGAGATCCGGCCGCACGTCGAGATCGTGCTCGCGCAGTCGCTCGACTGGAATGCCGATCTGGTCAACGATCTCGTCACCTCCGAGCAGATAGCCGGCGTCCTCGAGCGCGCCTCCGTGTCGGACGCATCAGAGTTCGAGCACAGCTGGCGCTACGCCCACATGTCGGCCCTCGACATGGCCCGGGTCTGGGCCTCGCTCGTGCGGGGCGAGCAGCTTGACGGGGAGCTCACGGCGTACCTGCTCGACCTGGCGACGAAGCCGATCCTGGGCGAGGCCTTCTGGCCGTTCCCGCCCGCCTTCGGCGTGGAGGGCTATACCTACGGGCAGAAGGCGGGCTACTGGACATCGCCGCTCCCGACGGGCTACCGCGTCTCCGCCGGCTACGCGCGCCCCGACGACGGCTCCGCCGAGGGCTACGTCTTCGCCTTCCTCATCCGCGTGCGCGGCGGGGACTGGGCGACCGAATGGCGCCGTCCGATCTTCCCCCTCGTGCGGGACTTCCTAGTGGCCGAGATGGGGTCGGCGCCGTAGCCCGGGGGCTGCCCGGGGGTGCGTCGGACATCGTGAAGCGGACGCGTGGGGCGTGGCCGAAGGGGACCCGGCCTGAGGGGCCCGCCCGACGCCGACCGGCCAGCCGGGCCGGCGCCCTGGGGCATGCCGCCGCTGCGCTGGTCGTGGCGATCGCCGCGGCGTGCACGGGCGGCGATCCGGACGTCGTCGCGCCGCCCGCCGCGACCGCTGCCCTCCCCGTGGCGCCCGCCACCGCGATCCCCTCGCCTCCTGTGGACCGTGCCCCCACTCCGGCGCCCGTCGCAACGCCCGCGACGGCGACTAGCGGGGAGGACGGCGAGCCGGCGCAGGTCGCGTCGGAGCGACCGCTGCCTGGCTTCCGGCGCGTCGTGCTGTCGCGCTGGGCGGCGATCACCGATCAGCGGCGCGACGTCCTCGACCTCGGATACCGCGATGTCGTGCGCATCGTCGGTGGTGAAGCCCCGGACTGGTCCGAGTTTGGCGGCAGCCCGCAGCCGATCACCGTCTACCTCCCAGACGTGCAGGCCGAGGCCATCGCCGAGGCCCTCGGCCTCTCAGCGGTAGCATCGGAGGCGGTGCTGCTCGCTCCCGGCGAGATCGCGGAGCGAGTCGCCTCCACGCCGGGCGCGTTCGCGCTCATCGAGCCCGAGCGGCTTCGGCTCGGCGTGCTGGCGCTCACCGTCGGAGGCCACGACCCGTATCGGGACGCCGCCTGGAAGTCGCCCGTGCGTCTCGTTCGCTGGGTCGGCAACCCCGGAGACTCGGATGCGGCCGCGCTCCCCACCGCGGGGGATGTGCCGGCGCCGTTCGACCCCGCGGGAATGCTGGTCACCGGCGAGCTGCTCCCGGTGCGCTGCAGCAACTACGTCGTCTCGGTCCTCGATGACTACGACCTGATGTTCGACGGCGTCCGCGAGCGGATCGCCGCATCGGACATCGCCGTCGCGTCGCTCGATTCGCCGCTGACGAGCGTCGGGCCGCCGACGCCGTGCGTGGAGACCTTCGTTCTGCAGGGGAGCGCGCGGGCCGTCCCCGCGATCGCCGGCGCGGGCTTCGACGTCGTGCTCACGAACGGCAACCACATGCTGGACTGCTGGGAGGAGTGCTACGGCACCGATGCGCTGCGCGACACGCTGGCGCGGCTGGAGGAGGCGGGAATCGCGACCGCCGGCGCCGGTACGGACCTCCCCGCCGCGCGCGCGCCGGCCATCGTGAGTGTCGAGACCGAGCAGGGCCCGGTCCGCTTCGCCTTCCTCGGCTACGACGCCATCGCGTGGTGGTACGCGGCGACGGACTCCTTCCCCGGCACCGCCCCGCTCAGCGCGGCCGCCCTCCGCGAGGACGTGCGAGCGGCGCGACTGCTCGCCGACCACGTGGTGGTCGGCGCCAGCTGGGGCGTGGAGGAGACCTCCGACCCGACGGCCTCCCAGCTCGAACTCGGTGGGGTCGCGGTCGAGGCGGGGGCAAGCCTCGTCGTCGGAAACCACCCGCACTGGGTGCAGGCCGTCGAGCACATCGACGGTGCGCTCGTCGCCTACGCCCTCGGCAACTTCGTCTTTGACCAGTACGACCCGGTCGAGAACACACAGGGAATGATCATCGAGCTGGGATTCGTCGCCGAGCGGCTGGTGGGCTACCGCATCCGGCCCGTGGTGATCCGCGCGTACGACGCCGTGCTGCGCTGGCCCTACCGACCCGAACTCGTGGATCCCGCCGCCGAGGGACGCCCCGTCCTCGACCGCGTGTGGGAGGCGCAGGACCGGCTCTCGCCGAGGTAGGTCCGACCCAGCCCGCGGGCGCTGCGGCTCGCTGTTCCGTCGCGGAACGCCGCGCACGCATCGGAGGCGTCCGGGCGAGGGTGCGCCGCGCGACCCGGAAGCGGCGCTCAGCCGGCGTCGCCACGCATCGGCCCGCCCCGGCCGCCCCGACGCATCATCACGATCTCCGCGAGGATCGAGAGCGCGATCTCCTCGGGCGTCTCGGCGCCGATGTCGAGGCCGATCGGGGTGCGCACGCGGTCGAGCTCTGAGCGATCGGTGCCGTCTCGCGCGAGGCTCTCGAGCACGGTCCGCGTGCGACGGCGGCTCCCGATCATCCCGAGGTAGGCGGCGCCGCGGCCGACGGCGTGGCGGAGCGCCAGCTCGTCCTGCTTATGGCCGCGCGACACCAGGACCACCGAGCAGGCACCACCGAGCTCCATCGCGTCGAGCTCGGCGTCGATCTCGCCGGCGCGAACCTCGTCGGCCATCGGAAAGCGCTCGGCGTTCGCGAACTCGGGGCGATCGTCGATGACCGTGATCCGGAATCCGAGCAGGGCGCCGATCTCCGCGAGCGCGAGCCCCACGTGACCGCCGCCGACCACGACGAGGCGCCCCGGCGCCTCGAAGAGCTCGAGCATGACCTGCGCGTCGCCGGGCGAGGACTCGTGCCGGCGATCGGTGGGCGGCTCGCCCCGGTCCAAGCGCCCGCGCCCGACGTAGAGCGTCCGCACCGGCGTGCGCAGGCGGGCCGAGAGCGCCTCGCGCGCCGCCGCCGCGACCACGCTGTCGAGGGCGGCGTCCCCCAGCGTGCCCACGGCGCCGGCGTCCCGGCGGACGACGAGCTTCCGGCCGCGTTCCGCGAGCGGAGGCTCGCCGGGGTGGGTGACGGTCGCCACCGCGACCGGCGCGCCGCCCGCCTGCGCGGCCTCGACGTCGGCCAGCATCCGGAGGCGATCCTCGCTGTTCATCGCCCCGATGATAGCTGCGGCCGCGCCCGGATCGCCCCGCCCCCGCTCGACGACGCCATCTCCTACAGGTTGAAGAGGATGTTGAGCACGTCGCCGTCCTGAACCACGTAGGACTTCCCCTCCGTGCGCAGCCGACCTCGCCTTCTCAGCTCGGCGAACGAGCCGCCGGCGACGAGCTCCTCCCAGCGGGCGACCTCGGCGCGGATGAACCCGCGCTCCATGTCGCTGTGGATCTTCCCAGCCGCCTCGAGCGCGGTGGCGCCGCGCGGCAGGGCCCACGCGCGGCACTCGTCCTCGCTGGCCGTGAGGAACGAGTGGAGGCCGAGCAGGGCGTAGGCCTCGGAGACCGCACGCCCGGCCGGCGACTCGGGCGCCACGCCGAGATCGGCGCGCATCGCCTCGGCCTCCCTCGGATCGAGCTGGGCCAGCTCGGCCTCGAGGCTCGCGCAGAGCGCGGCGACCGCCACGCCCGGGCCGCCGTGCCGCCCGGCGATCTCGCGCTCGACCTCGCGTGCGCGCGGGAGATCGGCTTCGGAGATGTTCACGACGAGCAGGACCGGGAGCCTGGTGAGGAACGGGTAGGCGGCGAGATCGCGGCGCGATGGCTCGTCGAACTCGAGCGCCCGCAGGGCGCGACCGGACTCGAGCGGCGCCCGGAGCCTCACCAGCAGATCGCGGTCACGCCCGAGCCGGCCGCGCTCGGCAGCGCGAATCGAGCGCGCCTCGGCGTCGATGCGGGCGAGCCGGCGCTCGATGAGATCCAGGTCCGCGAGGGCAAGCTCGAGCTGGAGCGCCTCGATGTCGCGGTCGGGATCGACCGAGCCGTGGGGGTGCGGCACCGACCCCGACTGGAAGGCCCTCGTGACGTGCACGAGGGCGTCGGCGCGCCCCAGCTGCTGGAGGAAGCGGCTCCCCGGCCCCTCGGCTCCGAAGGCCGACACCGGATAGTCGATCCAGCGGATCTCGGCGGCGGTCCGCCTCCGGGAGCGGAACAGCTCGCAGAGCCGGTCGAGGCGATCGTCCGGCACGTGCGCCACCCCCACGTGCGGGTCGGCGCCCGGCGCGTAGCCGCCCGTGGGGAGGTCGCCGCCGGTGACCGCGTTGAAGAGCGACGTCTTGCCGGCGCGCTCCAGTCCCAGGATCGCGAGCTCCACCGCGGGCACCCCTTCGCGAGCGAGCCGTCAGCCAGCGAGGCCGAGCTCCCGCTCCCCGCGCGGGCAGCGGGCGAGGAGCGGGCACTCACCGCACGCCGGGTCTCGGCGGTGGCAGCGTCGCTGCCCGTGCCGGACCACGAGCGCGTGCCACTCGTTGAGGCGTGGCACGTCATCCCCGATGCGGTCGAGGAAGAGGCGCCGCTCCCGCTCGTAGCGGCGACGGCCGGAGGCCGACTCGCGCGGGTCGACCGGGAGGAGGTCGAGCCGCTCCACCAGGCGGCGGGAGTACGTGTCGACGACGAAGGTCGGCAGGCGCGCCGCGTAGAGCACGATCGCATCCGCCGTCTCGGGCCCGATCCCCCAGATCGCCAGCAGCCGGCCCCGCACCACCTCCGCTGCGCGGGCCGCCCCGGTGCCGTCGGGCGGCGCCAGAAGCTCGTCGAGGTCGCCGTACTCCTCGAGCACGACGCGGGAGAACTCCCGGAGCTTCCGCGCCTTCACGTTGAAGTGCCCCGACGGGCGGACGAGGTCGCCGAGAGCCGGCTCCGGCAGCGCCAGGACCGCCTCGGGAGAGAGCGCCCCCGCCGCGCGGAGCCGCTCGAGCGAGGCGGCGGCGCCGCGCCACGCCGTGTTCTGCGTCAGGATCGCCCCGAAGCAGATCTCGCGCCTGCGGGCCGGTCCGTCGCCGGGACCGACCGGCCACCACTGCTGGGGCCCGTACTCGCCGAGCAGCGCGTCGTAGACCGCATCGAGGGCGCGGCGCGATGCGCGGCGGCGCGGCGGCATCAGCGGCGCCCCCTAGCCCCGGGCCCAGCGCGGCAGCGTCGCGCCGGGGACGGAGTCGTAGGCGGCGATGTAGGGCTTCACGTCGAGCACCGGCGTGCCGTCGACGAGGTCGAGGCCGGAGACGACGAGCGCGGCACCCTCCCCCGCCGCGGGCTCCTCGACCGCCACGAGCCCGCAGACCGTGACGGCGAGCGGGTTCGGGCGCGCGGCGCCCCGGAGCGCGAGCGCCCCCTGCAGCGGCAACCGCTCGTCGCCTGCGGGGTAGGCGCGCCGCCGCTCGCGCAGCGCCGCCGGCACGAGATGGAGCCAGCCCAGTACGATCACGTGCGAGTAGTCCCGAAGGCCGAGCAGCGACTCCTCCACGCCCGGCCGCAGCTCCACGCGGCTCCGAACCCCGCTCCAGTCGCGGCGATCGAGGCTGCGGACGCCGTTGCGCACGACGCCGATAGCGCGGATCCGGACCTCGTTCGGGGACACATCCACGCGCGCATTCTACGGAGCCTGCGCCTTCGGTCCCATTCCGGCATCGTTGCGCCTGTATGTGAGAGAATTCAGCCGATAATCTACGATGCGTGAGCGAGCAGAGAGTTTCAATCCTCGCTCATGAGGCATAGCAGACTGCAATCGTGCTCAGCAGCCGCTGTTGGGCGGCGATCCGGGGCGCGATGCTGGCGGGATCGCGCGGGCCTCTGCTATACTGTCTATCCGTGATCACCTCTCTGGGCGCCGTGGACACGCCTCCCGCCCCGCGCGGGGCGGCCCGCCGCTACCAACGCGAGACGGACGGCGCATGACCACCACCGCGGAGCCCCGGACGCGTTCTGCGCCCGACACCAACGGCTACACCGCGGCGAGTATCGAGGTGCTCGAGGGCCTGGAGGCGGTTCGCCGCCGCCCCGGCATGTACATCGGCTCCACCGACCGGCGCGGGCTCCACCATCTGATCTACGAGATCGTCGACAACGCGATCGACGAGGCGATGGCGGGCTTCTGCGAGACGATCAGCGTCACGATCCATGACGACGGCTCGGTCACGGTCGAGGACGACGGGCGCGGCATCCCGGTCGACAAGCACGAGAAGACCGGCCTCTCCGGCGTCGAGACCGTGCTGACCGTTCTGCACGCCGGCGGCAAGTTCGGGGGCGGCGGCTACAAGGTCTCGGGCGGCCTCCACGGCGTCGGCGCCTCGGTGGTGAACGCGCTCTCGATGGAGCTCACGGTCGAGGTCGCCTCCAAGGGGGCGCTCCACCGCCAGGTCTACCGCCGCGGCATCCCCGACGGACCGCTGAAGCGCGTGCGCCCCGGCCGAGAGGCGGCCAGCCGGCGGACACCCACCCTTCCGTCCGGGACGAGGATCCACTTCCTCCCCGACCCCGAGGTCTTCGAGACGCTTGACTACGAGTTCGCCACCCTCGCCGCGCGCTTCCGCGAGATGGCCTACCTCACGAAGGGGATCTGGATCCACTTCACCGACGAGCGCGCGGGCGGCGCGCACGGCTGGCCGCAGGAGGTCAGCTTCTTCTTCGACTCCGGCGTCGAGGCCTTCGTCCGCCACGTCAACCGCGGGCGCGGGGCGCTGCACCCCGAGCCGATCTACATGAACGAAGAGCGCGACGGCGTCCTGGTCGAGGTCGCGCTGCAGTACAACTCCTCCTTCACGGAGAACGTGCACGCCTTCGCCAACTGCATCAAGACAATCGACGGCGGCGCGCATCTCACCGGCTTCCGCTCGGCGCTCACGCGCGCCCTGAACGACTACGCCCGCCGCCAGAAGCTGCTGAAGGACCAGGACGCCAACCTCTCCGGCGACGACGTCCGCGAGGGCCTCGCCGCGGTGATCTCGGTGAAGCTCGCCGAGCCGCAGTTCGAGGGGCAGACGAAGACGCGACTCGGGAACCCCGAGGTCAAGGGGATCGTCGAGTCGGTGGTGGCGCGGGGGCTGACCCAGTCGCTGGAGGAGAACCCGGCGATCGGCCGGCGTGTGATCGAGAAGGCGCTCACCGCCTCCCGCGCCCGCGAGGCGGCGCGCAAGGCGCGCGACCTCGTGCAGCGCAAGGGCGTGCTGGACGGCTCGACGCTCCCCGGCAAGCTCGCCGACTGCTCGGAGCAGGACGCCGAGTACGCGGAGATCTACCTGGTCGAGGGGGACTCGGCGGGCGGATCGGCGAAGAGCGCCCGCGACCGGCGGACGCAGGCGATCCTCCCGCTGCGCGGGAAGATCCTCAACGTCGAGAAGGCGCGCCTTGACAAGATGCTGGCGCACGAAGAGATCCGCATCATCATCACAGCGCTGGGAACCGGCTTCGGGGAGGATTTCGACCTGCAGAAGCTGCGCTACGGCAAGGTCATCATCATGACCGACGCCGACGTCGACGGCGCCCACATCCGCACGCTCCTGCTCACCTTCTTCTACCGCTTCATGCCGGAGCTCATCGACGCCGGCCACCTCTTCATCGCCCAGCCCCCGCTCTACAGCATCACGCAGGGGAAGAAGGTCCACTGGCTCTACACCGAGCCGGACCGCGAGGCCTTCTTCGAGCGCCACCCCAAGGCCTCCGGGAACCTCCAGCGCTACAAGGGCCTCGGCGAGATGAACCCGGAGCAGCTCTGGGAGACGACGATGGACCCGGAGCGCCGCATGCTCCGCCAGGTCGAGGTGCACGACGCCGAGCAGGCCGACGACCTCTTCACCAGGCTGATGGGCGACGAGGTGCCGCCGCGCCGGACGTTCATCATCCACCACGCCCTCGACGCGACCCTCGACGTGTAGCGCCCCCCGGCGTGCCCCTGGCGGGGCCAGGCGAACCGGCCTGCCGCGGAAGGAGGAGTGTCGTTCCGCCCCAGAGCCGGTTCTTCGTCGAGGTCGACGCCCCGGAGGCGTGCCCTCTCTCCTTCGGCGGCGACCCCGAGATCGTGCTGTTCTTTGCCTCCTGGGCCTTCTCCGTCCGCTTCGGCGGGATGCACGAGCTGGCGCAGGCGGCGATGCGGCTGCAGCGCCGTCACCGCATCGACCTTGCGCCGCTGCTGCAGTACGCCGACCGCGACGCGGCCGACGCGGCGGGCCGCGCGGAGCTCGAGCGCGCGTGGCAGGACCCGGAGCCGCTCGCGGCGTGCTGCCGGGCAATCGCCGCGGCGTGGGAGTCCGGGGACGAGGAGCTCGACGCGCTGACGGCGGGCTACGAGGGCCTCCCCCCGCGCATGCGCGAACTCGCGTCGATCTGTGACTGGGCCGCCACGCGCGCGGCGCGCGTGCGCCTCAGCTTCGACCTGCGAACGGACGAGCGGCGGGCCGAGCGCCCGGCCGACCCCCCGGGCGCGCTGCCGCCGCGCCGCGGATGACGGCGGCCGGTGCGGGCGCCGGGCGCCGCCCGCACCACACGTCGGCTCGTGGCGTGGGCTCCCCCGTCTCCGCGGTACAGTCCTCCCGCGCAACCGGCGCAGGTCGTCTCAGGGCGCGGGTTCTGGCGGCTGCGGCAACGAGAGGGGAACGAGACATGGTGAGACGCTTCGCGGGGGCCTATCTCGCAGTGGTCGGAGTCGCTGTCGGGATCCACTTCCTGCTCGACCCGCTCATCTACGACAGCACGTGGGAAGAGAGCGTCCCGCCCGCCTGGATTGCGCTCGACTGGCTGATGGCGCTCGGTCTCGCCGTCGCCCTGCCGCTGACGTTCACGGCGAAGCGCGCCGCGGATGCGGGCTCGGACCTTCGTGCCTTCCTGGCGGCGAACGTGAAGTTCTACGTGGCGGCGGCGCTCGCGCTGCTCTTCGTGTGGAATGCGGTGCAGATCGACTGGGCAGCGGGCGCCCAGACGCCGGACTCCCAGGTCTGGGTGTTCATCGACGTCGTCCTGCCGCTCCTGTTCGCCACCCTCGGCGTCGAGCTCTGGAACGAGGGCTCGGCCTAGGCGTCGCACGCGCCGACGCCGCGGGGAGACGGAAGCGCACACATCGCCCTGCCGGCATTGCCGGTCGGGCGCCGTAGCAGGGGCGGGCGACGCCAGGGACTGCCGGAGCCGGTCCGCCTGGCCCGTGCGCCGCCCGCCGCGAGGCGGCCGTCGATCCCCTTACGCGCCGAGCCTATGCTTGGGGCGTGAGCACCGATGCCACGGGCGTGACCCCGCACAGCCTCGCGCCCCAGCGCGAGCGCGTCGCCGAGTACGAGCGTTGGCTCGACGGCCGCGGGCCCTCCGCGGCTGTGATGCGCTGGTGGATGAGCGGGCCGGGCACCCTTCTTGCGAGCACTGCCCTCTTCCGGCTGCCCGAGGAGCTCCGGCTCACCGAGGACTGGCGCGTCGTCGAGGTCGGCTGCGGGCGCGGCACGCTGCTGGGAGTGCTCGACGGCCGCGTCGGCTTTCTCGACGCGCCGGTCGGCATCGACGCCGCGGCGGCCGCCCTTCGCCTCGCCCGCGACGACGCGCGCCGGCGGCGCGGATCCCGGTCGCGCCTGCGGTTCGTGCAGGGCGCGGCGACCGCGCTCCCGCTTGCCCCGGCCAGCGCGGAGCTCGTGATCGCCGGGTACCTGGTCAAGCACCTCGACGATGACGAACTCGTCGCCTTCTTCCGCGAGATCTGGCGTGTCCTGGTGCCGGGCGGGTTGGCGCTGCTGTGGGAATTCGCGCCGACCGGCAATGCGCGGCTCGACCGCTGGAACGCCTGGCTGCTGTCGCGCGCCGTCCGCGACCCGCGGCTCCGCTCCACCCGCAGCCTGCTCAACGCGGCGGGTCGGGCCGGCTTCGAGTTCCGAGCCGACGCCGGCCTGCGCCCCTTCCTGCTGCCCCCGATCCCCCGAGCCTCGATCCTCATCGGCCGTCCGCCCGCGACCGCGGCCGACGCCGCACCGAGCGAGCAGAGCTAGCGGTAGAGCCCCAGCTCGTCGACGAGGAGCCGCACTCGGCGAGGCAGGAGCGGCGACGTCGGGAGGCCGCAGCGCACCCGCTCGCGGAGCTCGCTCGCCGAGATCTCGAGGGCCGGCATCGGCACGCGGTCCACCCGGGCCTCGATGCCGGCGACGGCGGCCCGCACCGCAGCCGGCACGCCGGTCTCGTTCCCGGGGCGCTCCAGCAGCGCGATCCGCGCCCGCGCGACGATCTCGCCGGGCCGCTGCCACGCCGGCAGGTCGGCGAGCGCATCCGCCCCGAGAACGAGCCACCTCTCCGTGCCTGGGCTCCGGCGCTCGAGGTCGGCCAGCGTGTCGGCGGTGTAGGACGGGCCTGGGCGCTCGATCTCGAGGGGACTCACCTCGGCCCACGAGCCGAGGGGTTCGACCGCGGCCCGCACCAGCTGCAGGCGGATCGCCGCCGGCGTCACCGGACGCCCCCGCTTACGCCAGGGATCCCCGGCCGGAACGAAGAGCACCCGGTCGAGCCTCAGCGCGGCGCGTGCCGCCGCCCCGGCCGCGAGATGCGCGAGATGCGGCGGATCGAAGGTACCGCCCAGCACGCCGAGCCGCCTCGTCCGCCCGGCCACGCCGCTCTACCCCTCCCACACAATCTCAACCGAGCCGATGCGCACACGATCGCCCCGCTCGACGCCCACCCGTTCAAGTGCGCGCGCGATCCCCATGACCTGCAGGCGACGGAAGAGCTCGCCGCGAGCCTCCTCGTCCCCCGTATCGAGCGTCGCCGCGAGCCACTCCGGCGTGTGGCCCGCTACCTCCGCGACACCGTCCTGCCCGCGCGACACCTCAAAGCGCCGGCGACGAGGCGGAGGCCGGAGCACCGGCAGGCGGCCGCTCGCCGCCGCGGCGGCGGCTTCGCGCGCCTCCCCCAGCAGCTGCGCGGCGCGCAGCGCCAGCTCACGGGTTCCCTCGCGGGAGAGCGCAGAGACCTCAAGCCAAGGGAGGCCTCGATCCTCGAGCAGAGTGCCAAGCGCGGCGAGGCTCTCCCCCGCCGCGGGCATGTCGATCTTGTTGAGCGCGACGAGTTGCGGCCTCTCCTCAAGCGGCGCCGCGAGAGGCCGCTCGGGACGGAAGGCGGCGAGTTCGCCGTTCACGAGATCGAAGGCATCGAGTGCCGAGGGGGCCGCCGCATCGATGACGTGCACCAGCACCCGGGTGCGCTCGATGTGTCGGAGGAACTCGTGACCGAGGCCGTGGCCCTCACTCGCACCCTCGATCAGTCCCGGCAGATCCGCCGCCACAAAGGAGTCGCCGCCCGCCTCGACCACGCCGAGCTGGGGCTCGAGCGTCGTGAACGGATAGGCGGCGACCTTCGGGGTCGCCGCGCTCCAGGCTCGCAGCAGCGTCGACTTGCCCGCGTTCGGTAGCCCGACGATACCGACATCGGCCAGGAGCCGGAGCTCCAGCAGCAGGCGCCTCCGCTCTCCCGGGGCGCCGCTCTGGGCAAAGCGCGGCGCCTGCCTGGTGGAGCTCGCGAACCGCTGGTTCCCCCAACCTCCGCGGCCGCCGCGCGCCACGACAGCGCGCGCACCCGGTTCCTCAAGATCAGCGAGTGGTTCGCCCCGGGGCGCCCCGCCATCGTCCAGCTCCCAGACGACGCACCCGGCGGGAACGCGGAGCTCAAGGTCTGGAGCAGAGCGGCCGCGGCGTCGGGCCGTTCCCCCCGCCCGCCCGTCCTGCGCGCGCTGGGGGCGCCCGTCCTGCAGCCCGCGGAGGGTCGACAGCCGCACATCAGCGACGAGCGCGACGTCCCCGCCTCTGCCTCCGTCTCCTCCGTCGGGTCCCCCGCGGGGAACGAACTTCTCTCGACGGAAGGAGACCATGCCGTCGCCCCCGCTTCCGGCGACGCCCTCGAATTCCACACGGTCGATCACGGCGATCTCACTCCACACTGTCCTGAGGACGGATCTCATGGTAGGGGGGATCGAAGTCGTCGTAGAGGTGTGGGCGGTGTGGAAGCGGTTGCCGCACCAGCTATCGCGGCGGGTTCCGAGGTGGCCCGCGGAATGCTGTGGGGAGGGAGTGCACGGGATAGGGAGGACGGTCGGCCTGCGCCCGGCGCGGCGGTGGCGCTTCCGTGTTCAGTGCGTGCGACCGGAGGCAGGGAAGCACCTCATCCACACCGTGAACCGACTTATCCACGGAGTGGGGAACGTTGGCACGACGACCGGCAGACGCCCCCGGGGCATGCCGGGAGTTCAGGCAGAGCGGCGGGATTGCTCGATCAGTTCGCGGATGGTGGTCACGTCGCGCTTCGTCTCGGGGTCGACATGCAGCGCGCGCTCCATCTTCTGCCAGCCGTGGTGGATGGTCGAGTGGTCGCGGCCACCGAGGGTGTTGCCGATCTCGACCAGCGAGCGATGCGCGAGTTCGCGGATCAGGTACATCGCTATCTGGCGCGGGTAGGCGATGCGCTTCTCGCGGCTGCGGGAGAGGAGCTGGCGCTCGTTCAGCTCGAAGTAGCGGCAGACGGCGCCGATGATCAGCGAGGGCGAGGGCGGCAGGCGCGCGGCGGCGGGCTCTAGGGCGGCGAGTGCCGATTGCAGGAGCACCGGCGTGAGCGGCTCGCCCGTGAGTCGCGAGTAGGCGATGACCCTCGTGAGCGATCCCTCGAGCTCGCGGATGTTGCTGGTGAAGCGCGCGGCGATGAGCTCGAGCACGTCGTCGGGCACCGCCGTGTTCTGCTCGGCGGTCTTCGAGCGGAGGATCGCGATCCGGGTTTCCACGTCGGGTGGCTGGAGGTCGGCCGTCATCCCCCACTGGAAGCGTGTTCGCAGCCGCTCCTCGAGCTGCGGAATGGACGACGGCCCCTGATCGCAGCTGATCACGATCTGGCGGCCCGCCTCATAGAGATCGTTGAAGGTGTGGAAGAACTCCTCCTGAGTCTGCTCCTTCCCCGCGATGAACTGGATGTCGTCGATGAGGAGGGCGTGCGCGGAGCGGTAGCGCGTGCGGAAGGCGCCCTGTGTCCGCTCCTGGATCGATGTGATGAGCTGGTTCGTGAACTGCTCGGCCGATATGTACGTCGCCCGGTAGCCGCGATCGGCGAGTCCGTGCCCGATGGCGTGCAGCAGGTGCGTCTTGCCGAGGCCGGCCGCGCCGTAGAGGAAGAGCGGGTTGTAGAGGTGGCCGGGATCCCGCGCGACGCTCTCGGCGGCGGCGACCGCGAGGCGGTTCCCCGGCCCCGAGATGAACTTCTCGAAGGTGTAGCGCTTGCGCAGCCGCGCCGGGGGCGGGAGCGGCTCCGCGCCCGCGTCGGTAGCCGTTGCCGCAGCGGCGCCGGGCGCTCGGAGCGCCTCCGGCGGTGGCTGCTCCTCGCTCGGGAGCGGCTCAAACCCGATGTCGAGCGGCTGCTCCGCCAGGTCGGCGATCGTTCGCAGGAGCAGGGGGCGAAGGCGCTTCCTCAGCCACTCCGTGACGAACTCGGAGCGGGTTCCGACGATGAGCCGCGAGTCCTCGAAGCGCAGCCCCTCGGTGCCTTCAAGCCACGTCTCGTAGTTCGCTCTCGAGAGATGCTGCGAGAGCACGTCGAGGGTCTCGCGCCAGAGGGCACCGGCGTCGGCGTACACGTTTCTTCCCGTCGCCGGCGGTCAAAACGCACACGACACCCTAGGCCTCGACTCTGCGAGGGCAAATTTCCACAACCTGTCGACAGGCGTGGGTAACTTGCGAGGTGCTTGCCGTCGAGGATCGCGGCCCCGCCGAGTCCGCATTCCCCAGCTCACTGTTTCGACCCGACAGTGCGGCCACGAGCCGCGGCTCCCGGGGCGCCCCGCCGCGCGGGACGGCTCGTCGACGGCCGGCGGGCCCCGCCAGCCGGCGACGTCTGCGGAGCGTAGCTTCCCTCTCTAGGCGGATCAAGACTGTTATGTGGAGAAGGACGACTTTTTCTGGAACGCCGTCGCTGCGGGCCTTCCGGGCGGAGCGCCCGTATACTGAGGCTCGTGCCCGGCAACCCCGCCGGGCGGCGACCGGAGTGCACCCGGAGCGGGCGCTCACGGAGAGTCGACGTGGCCCCAGACGCATCATCCGACGGCCTGAACGCGCCCGGCGCGCGCCTGCTCGCGATCGACATCGGCAATACCAGCATCGCGATCGGCGTCTACGCGGGGAACGACCTGGAGGCGACGTTTCGCGTCGCCTCCGACCGCGAGAATCTCCCCGACGAGTACGCGATGCTGCTCGCGGGGCTGCTTCGGGGTCGCGGCATCGAGCCGGAGAGCGTGGACTCCGCCATCCTCTCCTCAACGGTGCCCCCGCTGACGAGCGTCTTCCGCGAGGTGGCCCGCCAGTGTTTCGGCGTCGAGGCGCTGGTAGTGGGCCCGGGCGTGCGCACCGGGGTGCGCGTGCGCTACGACAATCCGCGCGAGGTCGGACCCGACCGTATCCTGCACGCCGTTGCGGCGCTCGATCGCTACGACCCGCCCCTCGTCGTCGTCGACTTCGGCACCGCGCTCGTCTTCGACGCGATCTCGCGGGAGGGCGACTATCTCGGCGGGGCGATCGCCCCGGGGATCGGCCCCGCGTCCGAGGGTCTCTTCTCTCGCGCCGCGATGCTCTCGCGCGTCTCACTCGAGCGCCCCCCCTCGGTGATCGGCCGCAACACCGTGCACTCGGTGCAGGCGGGGCTCTACTTCGGCTACGCCGAGATGGTGCGCGGCATGGTGCGGCGTCTGCGCGACGAGCTGGGGGAGGGGGCGACCGTGATCGCGACGGGCGGCTACGCCTCCATCATGGAGCAGGAGGCCGGCTGCTTCGACGCCATCGAGGAGCACCTCAACCTGCAGGGGCTCCGGCTCGTCTACGAGGCGAACCGCCCGGAGGTCGGCGCCGCGGAGCGGGACCGGGCGCCGTGAGCACCGAGCGGACGGGCCCGCTCGCGGGGCGCTGCATCGCGCTCGGCGTCACCGGCTCGATCGCGAGCTACAAGGCCGCCGAGGTCGCGAGCCGCCTGGTGCAGGACGGCGCCTCGTTCGACGTCGCGATGACGCCGTCGGCGACCGAGTTCATCGCGCCGCTCACCTTCCGCTCGCTGACCGGCCGCGAGCCCTACGTCGGCATGTTCGCTCCCGACGGCGAGCCGGGGGAGGCGCACGTCGAGCTGGCGAGGCGGGCCGATCTCATGC
>VYDC01000084.1:15622-17940 GCA_009843585.1 Chloroflexota bacterium
CGACGGCGACCACGCTCGCCCGACTCGCCCACGGGCTCGCCGACGACTTCGTCTCGCTCACCGCGCTCGCCACCCGGGCGCCGCTGCTGGTGGCGCCGGCGATGGATGCGCAGATGTGGGAGCACCCGGCGACGGTGGCCAACGCCGAGACGCTGCGCCGTCGCGGCGTCGAGATCCTGGGACCCTTCAGCGGACGTCTCGCCTCCGGCCGCTCCGGGGCCGGGCGCCTCGTCGAGCCAGAAGCGCTCGTCGGCGCCGTGCGCGCACGCCTTGGGCGCGAGGGCGGCGATCTCGCCGGGCGGCGGATCGTGGTGACCGCGGGGGGGACGCGCGAGCCGCTTGACGCGGTTCGCTATCTCAGCAACCGCTCGAGCGGGCGGATGGGGCACGCTCTCGCGGAGGCGGCCCGCGACCGCGGCGCCGAGGTCGTCCTGGTCTCGACGGTCGGGGCGCAACTCGCGCCCCCCTACGGCGTCCGCTCCGTCGAGGTGGAGAGCGCCGGGGAGATGCTGGAGGCGGTGCGCCAGCACGCCGACGGCGCCGACGCGCTGCTGATGGCAGCGGCTGTTTCCGATTACCGCCCCCGGGAACCCGCCCGGGGAAAGATGAAGCGCAGCGCCCGCGGGGAGGGCCCGCGTGTGGTGGAGCTCTCGGAGAACACCGACATCGTGGCGGCCACCGACGGCGTCGGGGTCAAGGTCTCCTTCGCCGCGGAGACGCTGGCCCTCGAGAGCGAGGAGCTCCGCGCCGAGGCGCTGCGCAAGCTCCGCGCCAAGGGCGCGCGGCTGGTGGTGGCGAACGACGTCACCGCTCCGGGCTCCGGCTTCGGCTCCCCGACCAACCGCGTCGCCATCCTCGACGAGCGCGGCGAGGTGGAGGCGCTGCCGCTGCTGTCGAAGTACGACTGCGCGGTGCGCATTCTCGACCGGGTGGCCGCGCTGCTCTGAGCCCCCGGGGTTCCCCCGGGCCGGCTCGGATCGGGCTAGCTGCGGCTCCGCCCGAGCGCGAGCCGCACCAGCGTCCGCACCGGGATCCCGCTCGCACCCTTCACCCACTCGCCCCGGTCGCCCTCGATCGACATCACGCCGGCGATGTCCATGTGCGCCCAGGGCGTGTCACCGGCGAAGCGCTGCAGGAACTTCGCCGCGGTGATGGCGCCGGCCGGACGCCCGCCGACGTTCTTGAGGTCGGCGACGTCGGAGCGGAGCGCGCGGGCGTACTCGTCGTCGAGCGGGAGCCGCCAGATCCGCTCGCCCGCCGCCGCGCTCGCGCGCTCCAGCTCCGCGTAGAGGCGATCGGTGGAGGCGAAGACGCCTGCCCGGACCGTGCCGAGCGCGATCGACACCGCGCCGGTCAGGGTCGCCACATCGACGATCGCCGAGGCATCCTCGCGCCGGGCGTAGGCGAGGCCGTCGGCGAGCACGAGGCGCCCCTCCGCGTCGGTGTTGATCACCTCGACCGACTGCCCGTCCATGGCGTAGAAGACGTCGCCGGGCTTCGTCGCCGAGCCCCCCGGCATGTTCTCCGTGCAGGGGGCGATCGCGAGCACGTTGACCCGCGGCTCGAGCCGCCCGATGGCCCGCATCGCGGCGATCACCGTCGCGGCGCCCGACATGTCCGCCTTCATCGCCTCCATCCCCTGGCCCGGCTTCAGCGAGATGCCGCCGGTGTCGAAGGTGATCCCCTTCCCCACGAGCGCGAGCGGGCGGGCCCGACCGGCGCCCCGGTAGCGCAGCACGATGAACTTCGGCGGCTGCGACGATCCGGCCGCGACCGAGAGGTAGCTCCCCATGCCGAGCCGCTCGGCCTCGGCGCGCTCGATGACGGTGCACTCCAGCCCGACGGCGGTCGCGAGCTCCATCGCGTGCTGGGCGACGTCGGTGGGCGTCATGCGGTTGGCCGGCTCGTTCTCCAGGTCGCGCGCCTCGTTCGTGGCCTCGGCGAGGATGCGACCGCGGGCGAGCCCGCCGGCGACCGCCGCCGCCTGCCGGGCTGAGCCGACCACGACGCTCACCGAGCGGACGGCGCCCGCCGGGCGGTCCTCCTCGCGCGTGCGGTGCCGGTCGAAGCGGTAGCCCCCGAGCACGAGGCCCTCGGCGAGCGCCGCGGCGGCCTCGTCGAGTTCGCCGCCCGACGAGGCGAGCGCCGCCGACGCCGCGATCGCGACGTGGCCCGCGTCGATCTCCCGCAGCCGCCGCACGAGCGTCCCGCCGAGGGAGCGCAGTCCGCTGGCGCTCCCCGACCCCGCCGCGCCCGTTCCGCCCACGACGGTGCGCTGCCCCGGGCTCTCCCCCCGCGCCGGGGGCGGCGTGCTGGCG
>VYDC01000227.1:0-5905 GCA_009843585.1 Chloroflexota bacterium
GGCCCCTACTTCCGAAGGGCTGTACCCGTCGCTACTACTCGGTGATACGACAGGCTAGCCCTCACGCCCCGGCGGCGGGGGATCGGGGTAGCGATCGCCGATCACGTCGCTTCCGGCGAGGGCGTCGACCTCGGCGTCCGCGTACCCGAGCTCCAGAAGCACCTCGCGGTTGTGCTCGCCGAGGAGTCCGCAGCGGAGGTCCCAGCTCGGACCATCGGGCGCGAGCCGCCAGAGGAAGCCGCCCAGGAGCCTGTTCGGCAGGTAGGGATGATCCACGCTCTGGAACCATCCCCTCTCGTGCAGCTGCGGGGAGTAGAGGGGGCCCTCCGGCGGGTTCGCGGGGGCACCGATCGCGCCGGCGGCCTGCACGCGGTCGGCGATCTCGTACGGCTCGCCGCCCTGTGCCCACTCGCCGACGGCGCGGTCGACGGCCTCGCGGTCGCGGAGCCGTCCCGGGAGCGACGCCCACGGGTGGCCGTCCGCGGCCCACTCGGCGTGTCCCATCGCGCGGGCGAGCCCGGCCCACTGCTCATCGGTCTCGGCGGCGATCGCCACCCACCCGTCGCCGCTCCCGGCCCGGTAGCACCCGTGCGGCACCACGTGGGGGTCGGCATTCCCCAGTCGGGGCGGGACGCGTCCGTTCAGCGTCCACTCCCCGAGCACGCCGGGGATCTGCGTCGCCAGTTCCTCGATCTGGGCGAGGTCGACGTAGCTCCCCTCGCCGCTCTCCTCGCGCCTGATCGCCGCGGTGACGACGGCAAAGATGAGGGCGAGCGGAACGGTGGAGTCGGAGTGCAGCGTCGGGATCAGCTCCTCGACGGGCGCGCCGGGGTATCCGCGAACCGAGGCAAGCCCCGACATCGCCTCGAAGCCGGCGCCGTACATCACGTAGCCCTGGTACGGGCCCTCCTGGCCCCAGCCGGCGAGCGAGATCATGGTGAGCCGGGGATTGAGTGCGTGCACCGCCTCCCAGCCGAAGCCGAGCCGGCCGATGGTGCCCGCCGAGAAGCTCTCCACCAGCACGTCTGCCCGCCGCACGAGGCGGCGAAGCACCTCCGCCCCCTCGGGCCGGCGGATGTCGACGGCGATGTTGCGCTTGTTGCGGTTGCCGTGGTGGTGCGTGTTCGCGCGCTCGTAGACGGGCCCGGGACCATCGGCGACGCGGGCGTCCGGCACGGTGAGCGGCCGCGTCGTGGAGGTCCGCGGGTAGCTCTCGAGCTTGATCACCTCGGCGCCCAGGTCCCCCAGGAGCGAGCAGCCGAACGGTCCCGCCCAGACCTCGGCGAGCTCGATGATGCGGAGGCCCCGCAGCGCCTCGCCGCTCATCGACGCACCCCCCCTCCGCGCCGCGTCATCCCGTCACGCCCGCCCGGAAGAGGGCGATCTGCTCGTCGGCGGAGTAGCCGAGCTCGCCGAGGATCTCCGGGCCGTGCTCGCCGAGCTCCGGCGAGGGCCGCGCCCGCCAGGCGTCTCCCCCCACCCCGTCCATGTGGAAGGGGGAGCCGGCGATGGTCACGGTGCCGATCCCCGGCTGCTCCACCTCCACGTAGGAGCCCCGCGCGACCATCTGCGGGTCTGCCGTCACCTCCGAGGCGTCGAGCAGCGGCACGGTCATCGCCTGGTAGCGCTGCATGTGCTCGAAGACCTCGTACTTCGTCCTCGTGGCGAGCCACTCGCGGAGGACGGGGGCGAAGTCGTCGAAGTGCAGGGGCTTCCGCGAGAGGTCGGCGAAACGCGGGTCGCGGGCGATCTCGGGCCGCCCGATCGCCTCGCAGACGCGACTGAAGAAGGGCTCGCGTCCCGCCGCGAAGAGCACGTGCCCGTCTCGGCAGGGCCAGGCGCCCGCCGGGTACATCGCCCGCGACTGGCCGGCGGCCCGCGGCTGCACGGCGTTGTTCACCGCCCACAGGAAGAACGAGGTGTCGACGTTGCCGGTGATCGCCTCGACCGCGGAGATCTCGGCGTCCCGCCTCAGGCCGTCCTGGCGCCGGCCCCAGAGCGCCGCGATGCCGACGGCCGCGGCGGTGGATCCGACCTGCGCCATCCCCAGGAAGGGGGCGTACCGCAGCGGCTCGCGGCCCTGGATGGAGTGCCGGTGCGCGCGCGTCGACCATGCGAAGAGCGAGAGGTCGTTCTCCATCCTCTCCCGGTAGGGCCCGTCCATCCCGTGGGGGGTGATGACGACGGTGCAGGGTCCCTCGTCGGCGTCCACCAGGTCGAGGATCCGGCGCGCCTCCGCTGGGTGGAGGTCGAGGATCAGAAGCTCGCTCCAGGCAGCGAGGCGTGCGATCACCTCGCGCCCCGAGGGCGTTCGGTGGTCGAGGACCAGCGACCGCTTCCCGGTGTTGAAGGCGAGGTGGAAAGCGCCCCGGTCGATGTGCGGCCGGTCCCCGGGGAAGGGCGGGACGCGCCGCGCCTCGCCCCCGCCCGGCGGCTCGACCGCGATCACCGATCCGCCGAAGTCGGAGAAGCGCTTGGTGGCGGCGGCCGCCGCGACCGTGCCGCCGAGCTCGACGACGCGCAGACCCACAAGCGGCTGTCCCACGAGCGCTCCCGTCCCCCGCGCGCCCGGCCGCCGCGCGTCGCAGCGCCGGCGGCCGCCCGCCGGATGATAGCGGTCCGGACGCCCGAGGCCGGGCGCGGGCGCTCCCCGCGCCCGACCGGCATGCGTCCCCTCAGGCGGCGCCGTCGCTGCCGCCCGGCACCGGGGCCGGCGGGAGCGCGCGCGCCAGCAACTCGGCGCTGTGGAGCGGGGAGCGCGTCGTGAAGTGCGTGATCTGCTGGCGGCACGAGACCCCGGTCACGGCGACCTGGGCCTCCCGGGGCGCCCGCTCGACGGCCGGGAAGAGGCGTCGCTCGCCCATCGCGCGGGAGATGTCGTAGTGCTCGACCTCGAAGCCGAAGGAGCCGGCCATGCCGCAGCAGGCGGAATCGATGAGCGAGGGCTCGTAGCCGCAGGCGGCGAGGGCGTCGAGGGTCGCCTCCATGCCGACCAGCGCCTTCTGGTGGCAGTGGCCGTGCACGAGCACGGGGCCGCCGGGGCCCGCGCCCGGGCGCCCGGCGCCGAGGCCGGCCAGCGCCTCGGGCTCCTCCGCTGCGAGGCGCGCGACCAGCTCGTCGAGCAGCACGGCCTCGCGCGCCACGGTCGCCGACGCCTCGTCGCGCAGGAGGCCGGGATACTCGTCCCTCAGCGCGAGCAGGCACGAGGGCTCGGTGCCGACGATCGGCACGCCGCGCCGGGCGTACGGCGCGAGCGCGTCGACGTTGCGCCGCGCCCAGCGCCGGGCCGTGCGCAGAAGGCCCTTGGAGATGGCCGGCCGCCCGCAGCATCCCAGGCGCCTCACCAGTGTGACGCGGTAGCCCAGCGCCTCGAGCACCCGCGTCGCGGCGGCGCCGACCTCCGGATGATGGAAACGGGTGAAGGTGTCGTCGAAGAGCACGGCGTCACCGCGTGTCGCCAGCCCGGCCGGATCCGCGCCGCGGGCGTGCTCGGCGAACCAGCGCCGGAAGCCCTCGCGCGCCAGGCGGGGGAGGGGCCGGCGGCGGTGCACCCCGAGGAAGCGGTGCGCGGCGCGGCGCGCCGGCCAGCTCCCGGCGATCGCGTTCGCGAGCGGCGCCACGCGGCTTCCCCAGGCCGCGAGCCGGTGGATGTGCGCGAAGAGCCGGTCGCGGTAGGCGACGCCGTGCTGCTCGTGGTAGAGCGCCAGCACCTCGGACTTGAGCGTCGACATGTCGACGCCGGAGGGGCACTCGCTCTTGCAGGCCTTGCACTCGACGCAGAGGGCGAGCGCCTCGTGCAGCCTCGCTCCGGCGAGCGCCGTGCGCGGGAGATCGCCCGCGATGATGGCGCGGAGCAGGTTTGCGCGGCCGCGCGTGGAGTGCTCCTCGTCGCGCGTCACCATGTAGGAGGGGCACATCCCGCCGTCCTCCTTGCGGCAGGTCCCCTGGCCGTTGCAGAGCTCGACGGCGCGCGCGAAGCCCCCCTGCACCGAGAAGTCGAACGCTGTGTGCGGTTCGCGGTTCTGCGTGGCCGGGGAGAGCCGGAGGTTGGAGGTGAAGGGGGGCGTGTCGACGATCTTGCCGGGGTTGAGCAGGCCCCGCGGATCGAAGGTGCGCTTGACGGCGCGGAAGGCCTCGGTGAGCTCGGAGCCGAACATCCGCTCCACGAAGGCGCCGCGCAGGATCCCGTCGCCGTGCTCCCCGGAGAGCGAGCCGCCGAACTCCACGACGAGGTCGGCGATCTCCGAGGCGAGCGACTCCATGGTCCCGAGGCCTGATGCCTCCTTCACATTCACCATCGGGCGGATGTGGAGGCAGCCGACCGAGGCGTGACCGTAGTAGCCGGCGGTCGTCCCGTGGCGCGCCACCGCCTGCTGGAAGCGCCGCACGAAGTCGGGGAGGCGCTCGGGAGCGACCGCCGTGTCCTCGACGAAGGCGAGCGGCTTGGCGTCGCCGGTGACGCTCATGAGGAGGCCGAGCCCGGCCTCCCGCACGCCCCACATGCGGCGCTGCCGGCCGGGATCGAGCTCGGTGACGGTGTGGTAGCCCAGGCCGCGCTCGGCGAAGTCCTGCGAGAGCGCCGCGAGGCGCTCCGCCAACTCCTCCTCCTCATCCCCGAAGAACTCGATGAGCAGCAGCGCCCCCGGTTCGCCCTCGATGAAGTCGGCGAGCGCGCGGTAGCCGGGGCTCTCCCGGCAGCGGCGCACGATGGTGTCGTCGATGAGCTCGACGGCGGCCGGTGCGTGCGCGAGCGCGGCGACGGTCGCCTCCGCCGCCTCGCCGACGCTGTCGAAATGCACGGCCGCGAGCGCGCGCCGGGCCGGGAGCGGCGCCAGCCTGACGCGCGCCTCGGTGACGACGGCGAGCGTGCCCTCCGATCCGACCACGACCCGGGAGAGGTCGACCTCCTCCCCCAGCAGCTCGTCGAGGTTGTAGCCGGAGACGCGGCGCTGGATGCGCGGGAAGCGCTCGGAGATCGTCGCGGCGTGCCGCCGCGCGATCTCCGGGATCTCGCGGTAGAGCTCCCCCTCGAGGCCCGCGGAGGCGCGCCTCTCCCTGAGCGCGTCCCCGGAGAGCGGCTCGAGGGTCGCCCGGCTGCCGTCGGAGAGGACGACCTCCAGCGAGAGCACCTGGTCCAGCGTCTTGCCGTAGAGCGGAGAGTGCGCGCCGCAGGAGTTGTTCCCGATCCCGCCCCCGATCGTCGCACGATCGCGCGTCGAGGGATCGATCGGGTAGTGAAGGCCCTCGGGCAGGGCGGCGCGGTTGAGGGCGTCAAGCACGAGGCCGGGCTGGACCCGCGCCCAGCCCTCCGCGGCGTTGATCTCCAGCACCTCCGCCATGTGCGGGGTGAAGTCGAGCACGATGGCGTGGTTGACGCCCTGCCCTGCGAGGCTGGTCCCGCCGCCCCGGGGCAGCACCGGGACGCCGTAGAGCGAGGCGACGCCCAGGACGTACTGCACGTCCTCGGCCGTCCGCGGGAAGACCACGCAGACCGGCTCCATTTGGTAGATCGAGGCGTCGGTGGCGTAGATGCGCCGGGAGGCGCGGTCGGCCCGCACGTCCGACGCGCCGCCGCTGAGCCCCTCGGCGAGCTCGCCGACCAGGTCGTGGATGCCCTCCTCGCCGAGGGCGAGGGCGGCGGCGACGCTCGCGTGATGCACCCCCGGGGGTGGGATGCTCGCGGTCACGCCCGGCCTCCTGCCTCCGCGCGCGGTGCTCGGGAGGCGAGCGTAGCATGGGCGCGGCGGCGGCCCGCGGCGCTAGCGGAGGGGGCGGACGATGGCGGCAGCAGGCGATCCCCACGGGACCTACGACGCGGTGCTCGTGAGCAACGCGGGGATGCGGGCGCGGGACGGCACCTGGCTTGCGACCGACGTGTGGCGCCCCGCGCGGGGCGGCGAGCCGC
>VYDC01000227.1:5915-17463 GCA_009843585.1 Chloroflexota bacterium
CGAGCCGCTCCCCGGCCCGTTCCCCGCGATCCTGACGCGCACGCCGTACAGCCGCAGGGCCGCCCCCGGGCGCGCGTCTCACGGCACGGGGATGGCGTGGAACAGCGGCGAGTTCTGGGCGCGCCACGGCTACCTGGGGGTGGTTCAGGACGTGCGGGGCCGCTTCGACTCGGGCGGCGAGTTCGTGCTGATCGCGAACGAGGGTCCGGACGGCTACGACGCGGTCGAATGGACGGCCGCGCTCCCCTACTGCGACGGCCAGGTCGGCACGATGGGAACCTCCTACATGGGCTGGACCCAGTCGGCCGCGGCGGTCGAGCGGCCTCCCCACCTGCGCGCGATGTGGGTGAACCAGGGCGGGAGCGACGGCCGCATCAGCGCCGTGCGACACAACGGCGCGATGGAGCTCCGGTGGCTCTGCTGGGCGGTGTGCTTCGGCGCCGTCTCTCGCGAGGCGCTGGCGGATCCCTCGCTCGCCGACGAGCTCGCCGGGCACGGGCGCTCGATGCGCGAGTGGCTCCGGCGCCTGCCGTGGCCGCCCGGGGGCGGCCCGCTCGCGCGCCTCCCCTCCTACGACCGCTGGGCGCGCGCCCTCTACGAGGGAGCCGACGACGAGGCGCTCTGGGCGAGCTCCGGCCTGGCGCCGGCCCGCCACTACGACCGGACGGCGGACGTGCCCACGGTCTACTCGGGCGGCTGGTACGACTCCTACACGCGCGCGACCACCGACGCCTACCGGGCGCTCGCCCCGAGGCTCTCGGGGCAGCGGCTGCTGATGGGGCCGTGGAACCACGGGGCGCGCACGATGGACGTCGGGAGCGCCGGCGACGTCGACTTCGGACCGGAGTCGACGATCGCCGGCTCGGGACTGCTCCCGCCTTCTGAGGACCGCGCCGAGGGGCAGCTCCATCTGCACCGGCGCTGGTTCGATCACTGGCTCCGCGGCGCCCGGAACGGCGTGGACCGGGAGCCGCCGGTCCGTCTCTTCGTGATGGGGGGCGGCGGCGCCCGTCGCACCCCGGAGGGGCGCCTCCGTCACGGCGGCTCCTGGCGAGACGAGCGGTCGTGGCCCCCGGAGGCCGCCGTGCCGACTCCCTTCTACCTGCACTCCGGCGGCCGGCTCGCGGAGGAGAGGCCTCGGGCGGGAGGCGGCGCCTCCGAGCTCCGCTTCGATCCACTCGACCCCCTGCCGACGATCTCGGCGAACACCTCCTCGCTCCACGAGCTGCTCGCGCCCCCCGCGCGGGTGACCCTCGACTCGCCGCTGGTCCTGATGCGCTCGCTCGTGACGATGGGCGGCTCCGACCAGCGCACGCGCCCCGGCGTCTTCGGGGCGCGCGCCCCCTACGGTCCGCTCTCCCAGCGCCGGGACGTCCTCGCCTTCGCGAGCGCGCCGCTCGAGCGCGACGTCGAGGTGGTCGGGCCGGTCGAGGCCGAGCTCTACGTCTCGACCGACGTCCCCGACACGGACATCTTCGCGATGCTGCTCGACCTCTATCCGGCGTCGCCCGCGTGGCCCGAGGGCTACCGGCTCAACGTCGCCGATGGGCTGCTCCGGCTCCGCTACCGGGACGGCTTCGAGCCGCGGCCCATGGAGCCCGGCGAGCGCTGCCGGGTCACCGTGCCCCTCTACCCGACGGCGAACCGCTTCCGCGCCGGGCACCGCATCGGTCTCTGGGTCTCCTCCTCGTCGTTCCCGCGCTTCGACGTGAACCCAAATACGGGCGAGCGGCTCGGCCGGCACACCCGCACGCGGATCGCACACACGCGCGTCCACCACGACGAGGAGGCACCCTCACTGCTGCGCCTCCCGGTCGTGGCGGCCTAGCTGAGCCCGGCGCCGTGGAGCTTGAGCGCGCGCTCGCCGACTTCCTCGAGGCGCAGCGCGTCGCGCGCCTCGCCACCGTCGGCGGTGACGGGCTCCCGCACGTGCTCCCCGTCTGCTACGCGCTCCTCCGCGGCCCGGCGGGGGACGCGCTCTACTCGGTGGTCGACGAGAAGCCGAAGCGGGGCGATCCCCGCCGGCTGGGGCGGCTGCGCCACCTGCGCCGCCACCCCCGCGCGGCGCTGCTGGTCGACGCCTGGGACGAGGAGTGGAGCCGCCTCGCGTGGGTGATGGTGAAGGGCGAGGTCGACCTCTTCCACGCGGAGGCGAGGCTCGAGCCGGCGCCGGGCGAGGAGGAGCGCGCCATCGAGGCGCTGCGTCGGCGCTACCCGCAGTACCGGACGATGGCCCTGGAGGGGCGGCCGCTGATCCGGCTCCGGCCCACGCGCGTGCTGCACTGGGGCGGGCCCGAGAGCCCGCTCGCCGATCTCCGCGATCCCCGCTGAGGACTACTCGACGACCGCCGTCGCCTCCACCTCGCAGAGGAAGTCGCTCGAGGCGAGCCGCTCCACGCCGAGCAGCGTCGACGCCGGTCGCTTCTCGCTCGGGAGGAACTCGTCCCGGACGGCGCGGCCCACGCTGCGCGCCTCGTCCGAGAGCGCGACGACGTAGACGGTGACCCGCAGCACGTCGCTCCACGCGGCGCCGGCCGCGCCGAGCGCGATCTCGACGTTGCGGTAGCACTGCCGCATCTGCGCGAGCAGGTCACCGACCCCGACCACCTGCCCGCTCGCATCCAGCGGCACCTGGCCCGCCGTCATGACCAGGCGCCCCGGACCGGAGGAGACGACATGGCTGAACTGGCCTCCCGGCGGCGGCGCGAGTCCGGGAGGATCCGAGTGCTGCTTCGCCATGGCACGCCGTCCCGTCGCCGCCTGAGGCGTGGACGCCCCCGCCGCGTTCGCGCAGTATACGCCCGCCTCGGCGGCTGCCTCTGCGCCGGGGCGAGGCGAGCGGGCGCGGTGGGCGGGGAGCTGATGGCGGTGCTCTCGGGGAAGGTGGCGCTGGTCACGGGAGGCGGTCGCGGCATCGGCCGGTGCATCGCGCTGCGCTACGCGCGCGAGGGCGCCGAGGTCGCGGTGACGGGGCGAACGGCCGACGAGGTCGAGGCGACGGCCGCGAGTGCGCGGACCCTGGGCGCTCGCGCCGTCGCGATAGTCGGCGACCAGTCGGAGGAGGCCGACGCCCGCCGCATGGTGGAGCAGGCCGAGCACCAGCTGGGGCCGCTCGACGTCCTCGTCAACAACGCCGCCGTCGGGATCCGCTACGTGCCCGACCCGGAGATGCGCTGGGCTCACACGCTGCGCATCGAGGACTGGGACGCCGTCATGGCGATCAATCTCCGGGGCGTCTTCCTGGTGACGCGCTTCGCCCTGCCGGGGATGCGCGAGCGCGGGCGCGGCTCGATCGTCATGATCTCCTCCGGCCTCGGCCGCCGCGGCGGGCGCCAGTACGGGCCGTACAGCACCTCGAAGTTCGGCGTGGAGGGGCTGATGCAGGTGATCGCGGTGGAGAACGAGGAGAGCGGCGTGCGCTGCAACTCCCTCGCCACCGGGGGGCTGACCAACAGCTCCGAGAAGTTCCTCGGGGCGCTCCCCCCCGAGCGGCTCGCCGAGATCCTCCCGGCGAACATCTGCGAGGATTCGGCGCTCTACCTCGCGAGCGACGCGGCGGCCGGCGTCAACGGCCAGGCGCTCACCGCCGCGCTGTGGAACGCCGAGCACGGGATCACGGTGGAGGCGCTGCGCGAGCGTCTCTCTCGCGAGTAGCTGCGCCCGAGGCGTGGTGATGGCTCCGTGAGCGAGCAGGCGGGACGGGAGGCGGTGCGCGCTCACTACGAGGAGCTCCCCTACCCGGCGCGCGACCCCGAGGACGAGCGCCGGCGGCTCGTCCAGGACTCCCTCTCTGAGTTCGCGCTCGTCGATCACCTCTTCTGGGGAGGCCGGCGGCTTGACGCCGGCGGCCTCCGCGTGCTCGACGCGGGGTGCGGGACCGGCGACGCCGCGATCTCCCTTGCGGAGCAGCTGCGGGGCCGCGGCGCGGAGATCGTGGCGCTCGACCTCTCGGCGGCCTCGCTCACCGTGGCGGCGGCGCGCGCCCGCGTCCGCGGCCTTGCGGGCATCGAGTTCGCCGCGGGCGGCATCGAGGACCTCCCCTCGCTCGGGCTCGGGGAGTTCGACTACATCGTGCTGCCGGGCGTGCTGCATCACCTCACCTCACCCGAGCAGGGTCTGAGGCGGCTCGCCGGGGCGCTCGTCCCCGACGGGGGCCTCGGCATCCGGGTCTACGGGCGCTACGGCCGAGCGGGCGTCTCCCAGCTGCGGGAGATGCTCCGCATCCTCGCGCCGCCGGGCGAGTCCACCGCCGCGCGGCTCAGCGCGGCGCGCCGCCTGCTCGGGCGGCTTCGACCCGAGCACCCGGCCCGCGCCTACGCCGGGGAATGGGAGCGCGAGCTGCGCGAGAACGGCGGCCCCGACGGGAGCGCGGCTCTCGCCGATCTCTTCCTGCACCCGCTGGAGCGCTCGTACACGGTCCCGGAGCTCTACGCCCGGCTCGGGGATGCGGGGCTGCGCCTCACGGCCTTCGACGCGCCCGCCGCCTACGAGCCGAGCAGCTACGGCGTGCCGGACGCCGAGCACCTCGCCCCGGCGGAGCGGCACGCGCTCGCCGAGCTCCTCAACGGCCGGATGGAGCACCACCGCCTCTTCGCCCAGCGCGCGTCGGCGTCGTCCCCTCCGCGAGCGCGCGCGGACGACGAGTCGGCCGTCCCCGCCTGGTCTCGCCACGACCCGGAGGGGGAGCGCGATCGCCTGCTGGCCGCGGGCGCCGACCTGGCGGCAGGCGCCGGAGGCCTCTCCCGCCCCCTTCGCCCGAGCGCGCTCGGCCTCGAGATCCTGCGCCGCATCGACGGGCGCCGTCCGCTGGGCGCGATCCTCGACGGGATCGGCGCCGCTGCGGGCACCGAGGCCCGGGGGCGCGCCCGCCGGGAGTGGGAGCGCCTCCACCGCGAGCTCGGGGGCTCGGGCGACCTCGTGCTGAACCCCTCCCCGGACCCGGAGTGGCGCCCGGCCCCACCGGGGTGAGCCGGCGTCCCGCGTGGCGTGCCCGGAGTCGCGGGGGGCGCGGGATCTATCGCCGCCGGCCGCCCCGGAAGAAGGAACGCACCGAGTCCCAGACGCCGCCCCCGCCGACGCCGTCGAGGAAGTCCTTCCAGGCCTGCTCCGCGGAGACCGCTCTCCGGAGGCCGCGCACGCGCTCGTCGATGATGTCGCGGACCCGCCCGTCCTCGCCCGCGTCGAGCCAGAACCCGTGCTCCTCCTCGCAGACGTCGAGCTCGAGGTCGTACCCGCGGTAGTTGAAGGCGCTCATCTGCCGCCGGCAGATCGGGCAGAGCAGCTCGGAGTCGCGGTCGGCGTAGCGGATCGTGGCGCGGCGCAGGCCCGCGTCCTCCACCCGCGTCGCCTCCAGCTCGTCGAGCTCGTGGTGGTCGAGCCAGCGGCCGTTGCAGGTCGTGCAGTGGTCGACCTCGATGCCGTGGATCTGCTTCGCGACGAGCGCGGAGTCGTCCCGCGGGCAGCGGAGCTCGGTCATCGGCGGATTCCTCTCCGGCCCCGGGTCCGCGATCCGGTCTGGTGCGGCCCCCGGACTCCGATTCTATCGGAGCGGCCCGCGCTCCCGAGCCGGGCGCGGCGCGCCGTTGGGAGGGGCCGGACCTGCTAGCATGCGGCCATGACGAGTTCTCCGCCCGTCGACGCGCGGCTCTATCGCGACGCGATCGGGCGGTTCGCCACCGGCGTCACGGTCGTCACCGTCCACGACGGGACGCACCCCCGCGGGATGACGGCGAACGCCGTCACCTCCGTCTCGCTGGATCCGGTCCTGCTCCTCGTCTGCGTCGCCAAGAGCGCCCGCTCGCACGAGTCGCTCGCGGTCGCGCGCTCGTTCGCGGTGAACGTGCTCGGCGCCGACCAGCGCGAGCTCTCCGACTACTTCGCCCGATCCTCGGCCGACGAGGAGAGGCCGATGGGTGGCTGGCCCCACCGGCCGGGCGGGACGGGCGCGCCGATACTCGAGGGAGCGCTGGCCTGGTTCGAGTGCCGCGTCTGGAACTGGCTCCCCGGCGGCGACCACTCGATCGTCGTCGGCGAGGTCGTCGACCTCGCGCTCGAGCGTCCCGACGGCGAGCCGCTGCTCTTCCACGCCGGCGCCTACCGCCGGCTCGGCGATCCCCTCTAGCCGTCGCCGTCCGCGCGCGGCGCGTGTAGACTCGAGAGTGTCTGCGCGCCGCGTGCCGCGGCTGCCGGCGGTGGGTGTCGCCTAGCGGTTAAGGCGCCAGGTTGTGGCCCTGGAGACCGGGGGTTCGAATCCCCTCACCCACCCCAGAGACTCGAACGGGTGCCCGCGCCCCCGTGCTAGCATCGGTGGCACGTCCCACTGCCCGATCGGAGGCCCGATGCGTGCGGCCTCGTTCACGCTGACCCTGACGGCCGCGGCGCTGCTCCTCTCGCTGATGCTCGGCGCCTGCGGCGGAGGCGACGAGGGGGATGCCGCGCAGGGCCATCTCCTCTCCGAGCGCTTCCTGCGCGTCGGCGAGGAGCTCGAGACCGAGATCGAGGCCTTCGATGGCGCCCTCCCGCCCACGCTCTCGGAGGCGCTCAACCCGGAGCGGACGGCGGAGACGCTCGATGAGGATCTGGTCGCGCTGCCGGTGCACCCGGACGGCGTGCTGCTGGGGTCGTACCGCGTTCGCCGGAGCGACGGGGTCAACACGTTCATCCTCTTCTACGACGTCGAGGGGGACGACCGCGGCGTCGAGGCGGCGCTCCGCGAGCAGCTCGACCAGTCGCCCTGGCAGGTGATCGGCGGCCAGTCGACCGGCTCGCTCTCCTGGGTGAGCTTCCAGAGCACCGTCTCCGGGAACGTCGACGGGCAGGCGGCGATCACGCCCCTCCCGCCGGCCGAGAGCGAGGACGGCGGCACGCGCACGCTCGCCAGCGTCGCCTACTTCCTCAACATCCAGCCCGCGGTCCCGCCCGACCCGCGTCCCTTCGTGCTACCGCCCTCGCGCGAGCCGCCCGCCGACTTCCCGCTCCCGTTCCTGCTGGAGGGGATGGAGATCCTGGACGTGGCCTGGCTGACGCAGCCCGGCACGACGTTCTACCAGGCGACGCTGCTCTCCACGGAGTCGTCCTTCGACGTGGCGGAGCGCTACCGGCAGGCCTTCGAAGCCGCCGGCTGGGAGGTCCAGGAGGACCGCGCCGTCGGATTCGCGACCGTAGTCTCCTTCGCCTCCGAGGACGGCACGGCGGTGGCGCAGCTCACCATCGACGCCTTCGAGGAGGACGACGCCTACACCGCGGTGCTCGTCCAGTTCCAGGAGGGGAGCTAGCGGCGGCCGCTAGCGGCGCGGCGTCGCCGCCGGGCGCGCATGCGACAATCGCGCCGTGGTCGTGCCGGTCGAAGAGAGCTGCTCCCATCGCGCCGGGCTCTTCCGCCCGCCCTGCGGCCGCGACGCGGTGGCGTTCTGCGTCTACTGCGGCGCCCCCTTCTGCGCCGAGCACGGCGAGCGCAACGACGACTACACCGACGTCTGCGTGAGGAAGCGCTGCCGCGCGAAGTACGCCGACGTGCACGAGCACCGGGACTTCGTGCGCCGCCACGCCGACTCCAACCGCATGTCGGTGTGCGCCCACGACGACTGCCGGGAGCGCATGCAGCACCGGTGCGCGCGCTGCGGCCTCGAGTTCTGCGAGGAGCACGTCGCGCAGCGCGACACCGTCGATCCGAACGATCCGAAGCGCGTCGAGGTGCGGGCGCTCGTCTGCGAGCACTGCCACGAGCGCCGCAAGCTCTGGCGCTAGCCTCCGGCGGCCCTCCCGGGGCGCCCCGGCTCTAGCCCGCGACGACGGGGTTGCGGAGCACGCCGACGCCCTCGACCTCGACCTCCACCACGTCGCCGGGGTGCAGCTCGACCGTCGTGCCGGGCGTCCCGGTGAAGAGCAGGTCGCCGCGTTCGAGCGTCATGTGCTGCGAGATGAAGGCGATCGATCGCCGGATCGAGTGGACGAGCTCCCCGGTGTGCGCCTCCTGCACGATCTCCCCGTTGACCCGGCCGACGAGCCCGATGTCGGATCCGTGCGCGAGCCCGGTCTCGATCCACGGGCCGATCGGCGAGAAGGAGTTCGCCGACTTGGCCCGCCACCACTGCGTGTCGTCGCGCTGCCAGTGGCGCGCCGAGACGTCGTTGCCGGCCGTGTAGCCGAAGATGTGGTCGTCGACCTCGGCCTCCGAGATGCCGCGCGCGCGCCGGCCGATCACGACCACCACCTCCGCCTCCTCGTCGACGCGACCGGCATCCGGCGGCAGGACGATCGGATCGCCCGGGCCGACGACCGACGACGGGGTCTTCAGGAAGGGCTGGGGGATCGGCGAGAGCGAGGCCTGGCCGCGCGCCCCCTGCGCGTGGCTCGCATAGTTCACCGCCATCGCCACTATCTTCCCCGGCCGCACCGGCGCGAGCAGGCGCACCTCGGAGAGCGGGTGACTCTCGCCGGTCGGCTCCAGCGCCCCGAAGAGGCCGCCGCGGACGAGGTGGACGGCCGACTCGGAGACGCGGGCGTAGCCGGTCCTCCGACCCACACGAACTCGGGCGATGCGCACGCTGTCCCCCCTCGCTCCATCCGCGCGGCCGGTGCTCCCGGCCCGCACCCAGAAGGCGCGCGGGAGCGTACCATCGGCGCTGCGCGGCGGCGAGGCGCGCAGCGGCGTGCGGCGGTGCCCGTGCTACGATGGCCTGCCTCGTCCACCCGCTGAGAGTCGGAGCCCGGCGCTGCTGCGCATCTACAACACGCTCACCCGACGACCCGAGCCCTTCCGACCACGCGAGCGCGGCGTCGTGCGCATGTACGTCTGCGGCGTCACCCCGTACGACGTCGGACACCTCGGGCACGCTCTCACGTTCGCGGTCTTCGACACGGTGCGGCGCTACCTCGAGTTCCAGGCCTTCGAGGTCAGGCACATCCAGAACATCACCGACGTCGACGACGACATGGTGCGCGTCTCCAGCGAGCGCGGCCTCTCGATAGCCGCCCTCACCGAGCAGAACCACCGCGTGCACCTGCGCGAGATGGACGCGCTCCACGTGCTGAGGCCCGGGGGCTTCCCGCGCGCCTCCGAGCACATCGGGGCGATCGTGGAGATGGTCGAGGCGCTCCTGGCGCGCGGCCACGCCTACGAGGTGGAGAGTCACGTCTTCTTCTCCGCGCAGAGCGCCGAGCACTTCGGGGAGCTCGCCGGTCGCACCCCCGGCGAGCTCCGCGCCGCTCCGCGCACCGACTCGATGCCGGAGGAGCCCGAGCACCTGAAGCGCGACCCGCTCGACTTCCTGCTCTGGCAGCCCGGAGCCGACCCGGGAGCGAGCTTCGACTCGCCCTGGGGCGCGGGCCGTCCGGGATGGCACGTCGAGTGCTCCGCGATGGCGCGCGCCGCGCTGGGCGAGCAGATCGACATCCACGGCGGGGGCTCCGATCTCGTCTACCCGCACCACGAGAGCGAGATCGCCCAGTCGGAGGGGGCGACAGGGCGCCGCCCCTTCGTCGGCACGTGGATGCACGTGGGCACGATGCGGCTCAACGGCGCCAAGATGTCGAAGTCCCTCGGAAACCTGGTGAAGGTCACCGAGCTGACGGCGCGCGGCCACGACCCGAGCGCGCTTCGCCTCGCCCTGCTCTCGCGCCACTACCGCGCCGATCACGACTTCAGCGAGGAGGAGCTCGTCGCCTGCGGGGAGCGGCTCGGCGCGTGGCGGCGCGCGCTCGAGGCTCCGGGCGGTCCCCCGGATGCGCTGCGCGTGCAGCCGTGGCGCAACGCCTTCATGGATGCGCTCGACGACGACTTCGACACGCCCCGCGCCATCGCGGCGCTCTCCGGCATCGCCGATGGGCTCCTCGAGGGACGCCTGGAGGCCGCGACCGCGCGGCCGACGCTGCGCGAGCTCGCCGCCGTGCTCGGCGTCGAGTTCGACGGGGGCTCGACGCCGAGCTAGCCGCCGCCCGCCGCTGTAGTACGCTCGCCCGACCGGCGCGCGCGAGGAGGGAGCACCGTGCTGGAGATCGGCGGCGGCCTGCTTGCCGTGCTGCTCCTCGTGCTTCTCAACGGCTTCTTCGTCGCGTCCGAGTTCGCGCTCGTGACCGTCAGGCGCACGCGCGTGGAGCAGATCGTCGGGCAGGGGCGGCCCGGCGGGCGCAGCCTCCAGGATGCCGTCGAGCACCTCGACTCCTACATCGCCGCGTGCCAGCTCGGCATCACGATCGCCAGCCTCGCGCTCGGCTGGATCGGCGAGCCGGCTCTCGCCGGTCTGATCGAGCCGGCGTTCGGCGCCGTCGGGGCTCATGCGGTGGGCGTCGCGGTCGCCTTCGCGGTCATCACCGCCCTCCACGTGGTCGCCGGCGAGCTGGCGCCGAAGGGGATCGCGCTCCAGTACCCGGAGGGCGTCTCGCTGGTCATCGTCGCCCCGCTGCGCGCCTTCCGCGCGATCTTCCGGCCGGTGATCTGGTTGCTCAACGAGAGCGGGTGGCTGTTGGCCGGGCTCGTCGGCGTCCGCCGCGACGTCGAGCAGGGGAGCCACGTCGGCGGCGAGGAGCTGGCGCTGCTGGTGCGATCGAGCGCGGAGGCGGGGGCGCTGGCGGTGGACGAGCGCTTCCTGCTCGAGCGCGTCTTGCGCTTCAGCGGCCTCACCGTCGCGAGCGTGATGGTGCCGCGGACCGAGGTGGCGGGCCTCGCGGCGGGCACGCCGGTGCCGCGGGCCCGTCGGCTCGCGCACGAGCAGCGCTACTCTCGCTACCCGGTCTACCGCGACAGCCTCGACGACGTGATAGGCGTCCTGCACGTGAAGGACCTGATGGCGGCCTCGGAGGGGGCCTCGCTGGAGGAGCTGGTGCGGCAACCGCTCGTCGTTCCGACGCAGGTCGGCGTGAACGAGCTGCTCCGCCTGATGCGCGCGCGTCGCGTGCACTTCGCCGTCGCCGTCGACGAGTACGGCGGCACCGACGGGATCGTGACGCTCGAGGACGTGCTGGAGGAGATCGTCGGCGAGCTCGAGGACGAGTTCGAGCAGCCGCACAGCGCCACTCCGGTCGCCCGCGGCGCCGAGCGGCTCGAGGGTCTCGACTCCGTCGACGTGCTCGACGAGCGCCTCGGCGTCTCCGTCGCGGAGGGGCCGTACAAGACGGTGGCGGGCTACGTGGTGGCCCGGCTCGGGCGCATCCCCCGCGTCGGCGACTCCGTGGACGTCGACGGCCATCGACTCACCGTGCTCGCGATGGACGGGCTCCGCATCGCCGAGCTCGAGGCGCGCCCCGCCGCCCCCGAGTCCCCGCGTGAGATCCCCGCGGAGGGCTCCGGCGGGATCGCGCAGGAGTGAGCCTCGCCCTGCGGCGGACCCCGATCTACTACGGCTGGGTCATCGTCGCGGCCGGCGTCCTCGGGAACGCGACGTCGGCGGGCTTCATCTTCTGGGCCACCGCCGTCTACATCCCGGCCGTCTCGGACGGCCTCGGGGTCGGGCGCTTCCCCGTCGTCGCCGCCTTCGTCGCGGGGCAGGCGCTCTCGGCCGCCGTCGGCCCCCCCGCGGGCGCGTACAAGGGCCGCCCCCGCGCGCGGCGC
>VYDC01000004.1 GCA_009843585.1 Chloroflexota bacterium
CCCACGCCCGCGGGGACCGCCACCCCGGCGCCCGCTCCCACGCCCGCGGGGACCGCCACCCCGGCGCCCGCTCCCGCGCCCGCCGGGGCCGCCGCCGCCGCGCCGGACTCACCGCCACCCCGGGCGCCGGCCCGGCTGACCATCGTGGTCGCGCCGGTCGCGCCGGGGATCCCTCGCTACCTCCGTGGCGAGTGGAGCCACTGGCGCGACGAGGACGGCGACTGCCAGGACGCTCGGCAGGAGGTGCTCATCGACGAGTCGCGCGTGGGCGTGCGCTACGAGAGCGGGCGAGGCTGCCGCGTCGAGTCGGGCCTCTGGGTGGGTCCGTACACCGGTCGGGCGTTCACCGATCCGGCCGGGCTCGACGTCGATCACATGGTGCCCCTGGGCAACGCGCACCGCTCCGGAGGCTGGGCATGGTCGTCCGCGCGAAAGGCCGCCTACGCCAACGACCTCGGCTACGAGAACCACCTCATCGCCGTGCAGAGCTCGGCCAACCGTCGCAAGGGAGCCTCCGGACCGGAGGACTGGAGGCCGCCGCTCCGCGGCTACTGGTGCCAGTACGCGACCGACTGGATCGTGATCAAGCACAGGTGGGAGTTGACCGCGACCGAGAGCGAGCTCGCCGCCCTCAGCTCGATGCTCGCGGAGTGCGCCGAGCCGCCGTCACTGACCGTCCGGCGCGAGGACGCGGCCTCGCCCGGACGACCGGGCGACGCCCGGGCGACCCCCGCCCCGACGTCCGGTCTCCTCTTCGATCCGGCCGGCCCCGATCGCGACTGCGGGGACTTCCCGGAGTGGGATCAGGCGCAGGCCTTCTACATGGCGGCCGGCGGTCCGGATCGCGATCGTCACCGGCTCGACGGCGACGGCGACGGCGTCGCCTGCGAGTCGCTGCCGGGCGCTCCCTAGCCCCGGCGCCGGTCGGTCGCGCGAGCCCAGACGTCTCGGCCCGGCGCGTACACTCCTCCGGCGCAGGAGGGCCCGCTCCGTGAAGCTCGCGACGTTTGAGGTGGGACGCGGTGCCGGCGCGGGGTCGGACGGCGCGGAGGCTCCCGGCGGCCGCGAGCGCATCGGGGCCGTGGTGGACTCCGACGTCGTCGATCTGCAGGCGGCCCACGAGCTCGTGCGCGGCGCGCCCTCGGTCCACCTCGCGAGCATGCTCGCGCTCCTGGACGGCGGCGAAGGGGCTCTCGCGACCGCCCGGCGCCTCATCGAGGCCGCGCCGCGGGCCTCGCTCCGGGAGCTCGACGACGTGCGGCTGCTCGCTCCGCTCCCCCGGCCGCGGCAGGTCCGCGTCGTCCTCTGCTTCGAGGAGCACCTCCACAACGTCGTCGAGCAGATGCGGCGACGGGGCGCCGCGGGCGCGCTCGGGATCGCGCCCGTCTGGTATGAGCAGCCCGTCTACTACACGGCCAACGCGCTCGCCGTCGTCGGCCCCGACGCCGAGGTCACCTGGCCCCCCTACTCCGAGTCGATGGACTACGAGCTCGAGCTCGCGCTGGTGATCGGGCGGGAGGGCAAGGACATCCCCCGGGAGCGGGCGCTGTCCCACGCCTTCGGGCTCACCATCCTCAACGATCTGTCGGCCCGCGACGCGCAGATGCGGGTGATGCCCGCGGGCCTGGGCCCGGGCATCGGGAAGGACTTCGACGGCGGCAACGTGCTCGGTCCCTGGATCACGACGCTCGACGAGCTCGGCGATCCCCAGGCGCTCGCGATGGAGGTGCGGGTGAACGGCGAGCGCTGGGGCGGCGGCAGCTCGGCGTCGATGCATCACGACTTCGCGGCGATGATCGAGCACGTCTCCAGGGGGAGCACCCTCTTCCCGGGCGAAGTGCTCGCCTCCGGGACGGTCGGAACGGGCTGCGCCTTCGAGATCGGGCGCGAGCTCTCGGACGGAGACGTGATCGAGCTCGAGGTGGAGCGCATCGGCGTGCTGCGAACGCGCGTCCGCCGCGCGCCGGCGGAGTGACGCGTCGGCATCCCCGCCGCGCGGGCGTCGATTGACACTGGCCCGTTCTCGGGCTTTTCTCTCTAACTGGCCAGATAGACCCGCGCCGCCGCCACCCCCTGCGGGGTGCGCGCGAGCGCGGAAGTGGGATCGGGGTTGGCGATGGCGGGGAGCGGCAAGGTTCTGCACTTCGGAGACGTCGCGCGGCGCGACCTGCAGACGGGCATCGCGGCGCTCGCCCGCGCCGTCCAGGTCACGCTGGGGCCGCGGGGCCGCAACGTCGTCCTCAATCGGGGCGGCGGCGGCGGGACGTTCACCAAGGACGGCGTCACGGTCGCGCGTGAGATCGAGCTCCGCGAGAACTTCCCCAACATCGGCACGCAGCTGCTGAAGCAGGCCGCCGAGAAGACGAACGACGCGGCCGGCGACGGCACGACCACCGCGGTCGTGCTGGGGCAGGCGATCTACGACGAGGGCGTCCGGAACATCGCGGCGGGCGCCGACCCGATGTCGCTGCGCCGCGGCCTCGAGCGTGCCCTCGGCGCCGTGAGCGAGGAGCTCATGCGCCTCGCCGTGCCCGTCGAGCAGGCGGACACCGTCAGGCAGGTCGCGACGATCGCGGCCAACGGCGACGAGGAGATCGGCGGGCTGCTCGCCGACGTCCTCGACAAGGTGGGGCGCGACGGCGTGATCACCATCGAGGAGGGGAAGAGCGCCGAGTTCGAGACGGAGGTCGTCGAGGGCCTGGTCATCGAGAACGGCTGGCTCTCGCCGCACTTCAACACCGACACGGATCGGCTGGAGTGCGTCATAGAGAAGCCCTACATCCTGATCTCCGACATGAGGATCGGCACGCTGCAGCAGCTCGTCCCCTTCCTGGAGCGCTTCCTGCAGCACTCGAAGGACCTCGTGATCATCTGCGAGACGATGGAGAACGAGGTCCTCTCGACGCTCATCCTGAACAAGATGCGCGGGAACCTGCATCCGCTGGTCGTGCGGGCGCCGGGCTTCGGCGACCGCCGCAAGCAGACCCTGGAGGACATCGCCACGCTCACCGGGGGCTCGGTGGTCGCCGACGAGCAGGGGCACAGCATCGAGAAGGTGGCGTTCGAGGCGCTGGGCCGCGCCGACAGGGTCGTCAGCGGGCCCCGGCGCACGACGATCGTCGGCGGGCACGGCTCGGAGGAGAGCATCCGCGGGCGGATCGAGGCGCTGCGCGGGCAGCTGGACCTCACCACCGACAACTACGAGCGCGAGGCGATCCAGAAGCGCCTCGCCGCGGTGGCCGGCGGCGTCGGCATCATCCGCACCGGGGGCATCAGCGAGGCCGACGTCAAGGAGAAGAAGTTCCGCGTCGAGGACGCGCTCAACGCGATGCGCGCGGCGCTCGAGGAGGGCGTGGTGCCGGGAGGTGGCGTCGCCTTCATCCGCGCGCGCGCCGCCCTCGAGCCGCTGATGGCCGAGCTGGGCTCCTCGGACGAGGGAACGGCCGTCCGCATCCTGCACAGCGCGCTCGCCTCCCCGCTGCGGCAGATCGTCAGAAACGCCGGGGGGATGGCCGACGTGGTGGTGCGCGACGTCGAGGACGCGAGCGGCAACACGGGCTACGACGCGGAGGGCGAGCGCTTCGGCGACATGATGGAGCTCGGCATCATCGACCCCGTCAAGGTCTCGCGCGTCGCGCTCGAGAACGCGGTCTCGGCCGCGTCGATGATGCTCACGACCGAGTCGCTCGTCTCCGACCCGCCGGTGGACCAGGCGGAGGAGGAGGCCGCGGAGGCGGCGATGGCCGCGGCCGCCGCGCAGGGCGGCATGGGCGGCGGCATGCCCGGCATGGGCGGCATGGGCGGCATGCCAGGGCTCGGGATGTAGCCTGCCCGCCCCGTCCCGACTGGGCGCCGCGCCGGATCCGGCGCGCGCCCGGCCCGTCCGGCTCCGCTAGCCCCGCGGGAGCCCGAGACCCCGGGTCGCGATCACGTTGCGCTGGATCTCGAGCGTCCCGCCGCCGATAGAGGCCGCGCGCTCCACGTATCCGTGGGTGAAGCCGGCCTCCATCGTCGCCACCGGCTCCCCGGGATCCCAGAGATTCGAGTAGAGGCCGAACGCCTTCGTCGCGGCGATGTTCAGCCCCTGCTCGGCCTCGTAGGCGACGATCTTCGACGCCGAGGCCTCGTAGTTGGGGACCATTCCCTGGCGCTGCATCGTGATGATCCGCAGCGAGAGGTTGAAGAGGACCGCCGCCTCCACGGCGCGCTGTGCGATCTGCTGGCGCAGCGCGTCGTGCCGCGCGAGCCGCGAGCGCGTCGCGCCCTCCTCGCTGCTCAGGTAGGCGAGGAGGCGATCGATCCTGCGCTGCACCGACATCGCGCCGGTGATGTTGGAGCGCTCGTTGTCGAGCAGCGTCATCGCGACGTACCAGCCGCGGTTCTCCTCGCCGACCATCTGGTCGGCGGGCACGCGCACGTCCTCGAAGAACTCCTCGTTGAACTCGTGCCCCCAGGCCATGTTGATGAGCGGGTTGATGGTGACCCCGGGCGAGCGCAGGTCCACCAGCAGGAACGTGATGCCGCGGTGCTTCGGCGCGGCCGGGTCGGTGCGCGAGAGCAGCATGATCCAGTCGGCATAGTGGGCGTGGCTGGTCCACACCTTCTGGCCGTTGACGACGTACTCGTCGCCGTCGCGGACGGCGCGCGTCTGGAGCGAGGCGAGATCGGAGCCGGCGCCGGGCTCCGAGAAGCCCTGCGCCCAGACGATCTCGCCGTCGAGGATCGGCGGCAGGAAGCGCGCCTTCTGCTCCGGCGTGCCGTGGACGATCAGCGTCGGCCCCAGCATGTTGAGCCCGACGTTGCTCGCGGGGGGCGCCACGTTCGCCCGCGCGAGCTCGGCGTTGAGGATGAACTGCTCCATCCACGAGAGTCCGCCGCCGCCGTACTCCGCCGGCCAGTGCGGCGCCACCCAGCGCTCGGCGGCCACCGCGTCGAGCCACGCCCGTGAGGCGCTCTCGCGCTCCGGATCGCCCGACGCCCGGTCCACGGCCCACGGGTAGTTGCTCTCCCGGTGATCGCTCTCGGCGAGATCGCGGTAGCGCGCGGGCAGCTTGTCCGCCACCAGATCACGTACCCGCTGCCGGAAGGCCGCCTCCTCCGTCGTGTCGGACCAGTCCACGTCATCCCCCCTCGCGCGCAGCTGCCTGACCGCCTCCGCGGCCGGGCTCCCCCAGATGCGCCCGCGGCCCATGGTACGCCCGCCGGGAAGGGCAGGGGTGCCCTGCGACGCGGAAGCGTGTTTCACAGGGGCGATTGCAGACGTGATAGTATGCGCCCCGCGGCATCGTGCCCGCCTCGGCACGCAGTCGGCGGGGAGTGCCCCTGCTCGCCGGAGGAATCGCTGGCCTGCACGCGCGGGCCGCTAGCGAAGATGGCGGCCCGTTCGGGGCGATCGGTTCACAAATGGCGCGCGAGGGGTTATCGTGCCGCGCGAGGTGCCGACACTTCGGCACCTCACGTTAGGGTACCGTCCGAGCGGTAAGGGTTTCGGGCGGAGAGGGGGGGATGACAATTGTCAGACTTTGAAGTGATCGGACGGCGCGTGACGCGCCGGACCTTCCTCCGGGCGTCCGCGCTCGGGGGCGTCGGGCTCGCCACCGCGGCCGTGATCGGCTGTGGTGACGACGACGACGACGCGGTGGCTCAGCCCGCCGCACCTGCGCCCGCGGCGCCCGCCGCGACGGCCGCACCCGCGGCACCCGCCGCCACCGCGGCACCCGCGGCACCCGCCGCCACCGCCGCACCGGCGGCGACGGCCACACCTGCCCCTGCCGCCACCGAGGCGGTCCGGAAGTCCGGGAAGATGACCCCCGCGGTCGTCAACCCCGGCAACACCCTGGACCCGAACTCAACGGCCGGGAGCGTCCAGGAGTTCCACGCCATCTACGACACGCTGACGAGGCTCGACCCCGTCACGAACACGATCATCCCGGCCTTCGCGACCGGCTGGGAGACCGCACCGGGCGACCCGACTCAGTGGATCTTCACGATCCGCGACGCCGAGTTCTCCGACGGCGTCAAGATCACCGCCGAGGACGTCAAGTTCTCCTTCGACTACTACGGCAACGCCGACAACAAGTCGAGCCTGCGCTCGCGCGTCAACACCGTCGCCGGCGCCGAGGTGATCGACCCGGTCACCGTCCGGCTCCAGACGGCGGTCCGCGGCGAGGCGAAGCCGGACCCGATCATCCCGCGCCGCCAGCACCTGGTCTTCATGCTCCCCAAGCACATCTTCGAGGACCCCTCGAAGGGCAAGGAGTTCCAGGCCGAGCAGGCCGTCGGCAGCGGCGCCTACGTCCCCGGCAACTACGTGCCGGGCGCGGAGATCCCGCTCCTCGCGAGCCCCTCGTCCTGGCGCGGCACCAAGGGCCTGGACGACGTCGACCTCAAGGTCATCAAGGAGCAGACCACCCGCATCGCGGCGCTCGAGACCGGCGCGATCGACATGACCACCGGGCTCCCGCACGAGGAGCTCAACCGCATCGACGCCTTCGACGGTATCGTGCTGGGCCGCAACCCGAGCACGCAGTGGCGCGGCTGGTCGATGGACTACTTCCAGCTCCCGACGCAGGACGTGCGGGTCCGCCGCGCGCTCTCGCACTCGCTCGAGCTGGACAGCGTCATCGAGCAGATCTACTTCGGCCGGGCCGTGAAGATGAAGGGGCAGCCGCTCACGGAGAACGCCTTCGGGCACAACCCGGACCTCGAGCCGTTCGCCTACGACCCGGACATGGCTCGGCAGCTGCTCTCAGACGCCGGCTACCCGGACGGCTTCGAGACCACGCTCACCTCGCGCGTGGAGGGCAACCCGGCGTTTGGTCGGCAGGCGCTCGCGGCGGCCCAGAACTTCGAGGACATCGGCGTCAGGACCGCGATCAACAACATCGAGACCGCCCAGTGGCGGGACGGGATCTACGGCCGGCAGCCGCGGACGCCGCACGTCTACCACATGCCGTTCTCGGCATTCGTGCTCGCGGACGCCTCGTTCGCCTACTCGTGGCTCCAGAAGGACAGTGCCTCTAAGTACTACGACAATCCGAAGTTCGAGTCGAAGTTCGTCGAGGGCCTTACCACCATCGACGACGCCGCGCGGCTGAAGCTCTACCAGGAGGCGACCTGGGAGCTGAACCAGGACCCGCCGGCGCTGTGGACGATCCACGCGGAGGAGTACCACGCCTGGCGCGAGGACAAGTTCACCGACGTGCACCCGGCCGGTCAGCCGATGGTGTTCTTCGACCAGATCGTCCCGCTGTAGTAGCCCGTCGGCTGAAGCCGACACAGCGGCGAGATCGAGAGGGGCCGGCCTTCCGGGGCCGGCCCCTTTTCGCACCCGAGCGGCGACCGGAGCTAGCGGCCGACGAACCTCGGCGCACGCCGCTCCGCGACGGCGGCGCTGCCCTCGCGGATGTCCTCGGTGCGGCCGGAGATGCCCACGTTGGTCCAGGCGTATCGCAGGTGGTCTCGGATCTCGGGCCGCTCCTCCGCGTGGTAGAGCGAGCGCCGCACGAGCCGGACAGTGAGCGGCGGACCCGCGGCGATGCTCGAGGCGAGCTCCATCGTCGCCCCCATCAGCTGATCGTCCGGGACGACCTGGAACACCGCCCCCCACTCGAGCGCCTGGGCCGCGGAGAGCTCGCGGTCGGTGTAGTACCACGCCAGCGCGCGCTGCAGGCCGACGGCGCGGACGGCCGTCCAGCTGACTCCCACCTCCGGCGCCACCCCCCGTTTCGTGAACATCGGGATCAGACGCGCCGACTCCGCCGCGATGCGGATGTCCTGCATCAGCGCGAAGCCGAGGCCTCCGCCGGCCGCGACGCCGTTGATGGCGGCGATGGTCGGCTTGTCGATCTCGTACCAGGCGAGGGTGAAGCGGCCGCTGATGCCGATCTCGTCCATCGGCGCGTGGCCGAACATCGTCCGGCTCGCGTCGGCGACCTCCTTGATGTCGAGGCCGGAGCAGAAGCCGCGCCCGGTGCCGGTCAGCACGACGCAGCGGACGTCCGGGTCCTCGCGCAGGTCGCCGGGGACGCGCAGCAGCTCGTTGGCCATCGTCACGTTGAAGGCGTTGAGGCGCTCCGGCCGGTTCATGCGCACGACGGCGACGCCATCGGCCACCTCGATGGCGAGGTGCTCGTAGTCCTGGTAGTCCATGGGTCCCCCCTTGCGCGCGCTCAGGTCGAGCGCCGGGGGATTCTAGCGCGCCCGGCCCCGCACGGCCGAGGCCGAGGGGCAGCGGCGATCAGTCCGCCGGACCGGGCAGCCGGGGCGATCCCTCCGGCGGCTCGATCTCGAAGGCGTTCAGCGCGTAGCAGACCAGTGCGTAGTAGCCGAGGAGGCCGGTCAGATCCACCAGCGCCCGCTCGCCCAGGCGGGCCCGCAGCGCGCGGAAGGTGGGCTCCGAGACCCGCGTGGCGCCGACCAGCTCGCGCACGTAGAGGACGATCTCCGCCGCCTCCTCGTCGAGTCCCTCGAGCGGGGCACGGAGGCCGATCGCCTCGATCACCCGCTCGGAGACACCGGCCTCCCGCGCCAGGGCGACGTGCGAGGCCCAGGCGAGGCGGGCGTTGTGCTCGCGGGCCGCAGCGAGGACCGCCGTCTCGCGCTGGGCGTCGCCGAGGAGGGAGCCGAATCGCAGGTAGTTGCCGAGGCGCGCACCGCGCTCGGCGAGCGGCGGACTCGCCAGCAGCACCCCCCAGGGCCCCGAGACGGAGCCACCCCGCTCGGCGGCGACGGCGTCCCAGGCGTCCCGGAGCTCGGGCGGGGCACCCTCCCGCCGCGTGTAGTTCGGCAGGCGCGGCACGTCTCCTCCTCCGGCCCGGCACTTCCGCTCAGTCGAGCACCGCGACGGCGTCGATCTCGAGCAGGTACTCGGGGCGGGCCAGCGACTCGACGCCGAGGAGCGTGTTCGCCGGCGGGCGATCGCCGAACATCTCCCGAAGCTCCGCATTCACCAGATCCCGCGACTCCGCGCGCAGGCCGACGACGTAGATGGTGAGCTTCGCGACGTGCGAGGGGGCGGCGCCGGCGGCCTCGAGGGCGGCCCGCAGGTTCGCGAAGACCCGCCCGGCCTGCGCCCCGAGATCACCCTCGCCGACGATCGCGCCCGACGGATCCGTCGCCACCTGCCCGGCGACGTAGACGGTGGTCCCTCCCCGCGCGGTCACGACCTGACTGTACGTGCCGGTCGGCTGCCTGAGCGTCCGGGGGTTCCGATGCTCGAGCACCCGCTGCCGCTCCCTCCCCGCCCGCGCCACGATAGCGCCGCCGTACACTGGCGTCGCGGGCGCCGGCGGTCGACCGGCACGGAGGGCGCTCAGGACACGCTCGCGCCGCTGCGGCGAGCACCTCCCGACGGGGCGGACGCGGGTGAACACCCTGCTCACGGTATCCGGGCTCGTGAAGCGCTTCGGGGGGCACCATGCCCTCGACGGGGCGACGTTCTCCGTCGCCGAGGGATCGATCACGGGCCTGATCGGCCCGAACGGCGCCGGCAAGACCACCTGCTTCAACTGCATCGCCGGATCGCTGTCGCCCGACGACGGACACGTCTCCTTCGCCGGCGAGGAGATCACGGGGCTTCCGCCGGACGCCGTCTTCCGTCGCGGCCTCACGCGCACCTTCCAGATCCCGCAGGAGCTCGGCGCGATGAGCGTGCTCGAGAACCTCATGCTCGTCCCGTCGGCGCAGTCCGGCGAGAACCTCTGGGAGAGCCTGCTGCGCCCGCGGCGGGTCGCCGCGCAGGAGCACGAGATCGCCGAGCGCGCGCGGGCGACCCTCGCGCTCGTCGAGCTCGATGGCCAGGCGGAGCTGTACGCCGGGAACCTCTCCGGGGGGCAGCGAAAGCTGCTGGAGCTCGCGCGGGCGCTCATGTCCGAGCCGAGGATGATCCTGGTCGACGAGCCGAGCGCGGGCGTCAACCCGACGCTCACGCTGCGCCTCCTCGAGCTGATCCGCTCGCTGCGCGAGTCGCGCGCCATCACCTTCCTCGTCATCGCCCACGACATGGACCTGATCGCGCGCCTCTGCGAGACGCTCGTCGTGATGACGAACGGCCGGGTCCTCACGGAGGGCGACCCGCGAAGCGTGCTCGAGGATCCCCTCGTGCAGGAGGCCTACCTCGGGAGCCAGCACCGGTGAGCGCGCTTCTGGAGGTCCGGGGCGCGAGCTCGGGCTACGGGAGCGTCACGATCGTTCACGACGTCTCGCTCTCGCTGGATCGAGGGGAGCTCGTCACGGTCATCGGCCCCAACGGGGCGGGCAAGTCGACCCTGCTTAAGGCGATCTTCGGGCTGCTCCCGATCACCGCCGGCTCCGTCCGTCTCGACGGCTCCGAGGTGACGCACGCGGCGCCGTCGCGCATGGTCGGACTGGGCATGTCGTTCGTCCCGCAGACCGACAACGTCTTCCCGTCCCTGACCATCCGCGAGAACCTGGAGATGGGCGGCTACCGGCGCCGCGGCGATGTCGGGGAGCGCCTGCTCGAGGTGCTCTCGCTCTTCCCGGAACTCAAGCGGCGACCCGGGGACACCGCCTCCAAGCTCTCCGGCGGGCAGCGGCAGGCGCTCGCGATCGGGAGAGCGCTCATGCTCGACCCGGCGGTGCTGCTGCTCGACGAGCCGACGGCCGCCCTCTCACCCGCCCGCAGGGGCGAGATCTTCGAGCGGCTGCTCGCGGTGCGGGCGGAGGGCGTCGGCCTCCTGATCGTGGAGCAGAACGCCCGCGAGGCGCTCGCAATCTCCGATCGCGGCTACCTCATCGTCGACGGCCGCAACGCCCACGAGGCGCCGGGGCCGGCGATGCTCGAGAACCCCGAGGTCGGGCGCATGTTCCTCGGCCTCGAGGAGCCGCGGTACGGGGACGACGCCTCCCCGCCGGCGGGCGCGCCGTGACCGAGATCATCCACCTCGCCGTCATCGGCCTGATCGTCGGCTCCATCATCGGGCTCGGGGCGATGGGCCTCACGCTGACCTACGGCATTCTCCGCTTCGCCAACTTCGCTCACGCCGACCTGATGACCCTCGGGATGTACCTCGCCTTCTTCGTCGTGGGCGACCTCGGACTCGCCGGGGCGGCCATCGGCCCGTTCTCCTTCGGGTGGGGGATGATCCCGGCAGCGCTCTTCGCGATCGCAGGCGTCGCGCTCTTCGCGGTCGGCTCGGATCGCGTGGTCTTCCGGCCGCTGCGCGAGCGCGGGAGCGGATTCCTCACGCTCGCGGTCGCCTCGCTCGGAATCGGCATCATGCTGCGGGCCGCGATCCAGATGATCTGGGGACCCGCGCAGCGGCGCTACACCACGGGCATCCACGAGGCGTGGACGCTCTTCGCCGACGTGAAGATCAAGCCCGACCAGCTGCTCATCATCGCCCTCACCGCCGCGAGCGCCGTCGTCCTCTACCTGCTGCTCTACCGGACGCGCCTCGGGACGGCGATGCGCGCCACGTCGGACAACCCGCAGCTCGCGGAGGCCTCGGGGATCGACACCGAGCGCATCCGCCTGGCGACCTGGGTCGTCGCGGGCGGCCTGATCGCGGTCGCCGGCATCATGTTCGCCCTGCAGTCGCAGCTGCGCTTCAACGCCGGCTTCGAGTTCATGCTGCTGCCGATGTTCGCCGCCGTCATCGTCGGCGGCATCGGGAACCCCTGGGGCGCCCTGGCGGGCGGGCTGCTCGTCGGCGTCTCGCAGGAGGTCTCCACGGAGTGGATCGACACGGGGTTCAAGCCGGCGATCCCGTTTGTCATCCTGATCGCGACCCTGATCGTGCGGCCGCGCGGCCTCTTCGGCTCGACGATCTAGGGGGCGCCGTGGAGATATACGCCTCAGACCTCCCCGCGCTGATCGCCCTCACGGGTGGGCTGAACTGGACCGTCGGATTCCTGACGACGGTCGCGATCCTCGCCATCCTCGCGCTCGGACTCAACATCCAGTGGGGCTACACCGGGACGATCAACTTCGGCGTGGTCGCCTTCTTCATGGTCGGCGCCTACACGAGCGCCGTCCTCACCCTGGATCCGCCGCGCGAGTTCGAGAGCTACGTCGGGGGGCTCGAGCTCCCGGTGCCCGTCGGCTGGCTCGGCGCGATGCTGGCCGGAGCTCTCCTGGCGCTCGCGGTCGGCCTCCCGACGCTGCGGCTGCGCGACGACTTCCTCGCCATCGCGACCATCGGCATCGCCACCATCCTGCGGAGCATCGCCAACACGCAGGAGGGTCTCGTCAACCGGGCGCGCGGGCTGAACGGGATTCCGCGCCCGCTCCAGCATCAGGCCAGCGACATGGGCCTCGACTACGACTGGGTGCTCCTCGCGATCGCGGCGACGGCGCTGCTCGCGGTCTACCTGCTCGTCCACCGCGCGACGGCATCGCCCTGGGGCCGCGTGCTGCGCGCCATCCGGGAGAACGAGGAGACGGCCCGGTCGGTCGGCAAGCCGACGGCGAACTACCGCGTGCAGAGCTTCGTGCTCGGGGGCGTGGTGATGGCGCTCGCCGGCGCCATATGGGCGCACCGCACCGGCACGGTCGCCCCGGATGCCTTCGACAACTTCTTCACGTTCCTGGTCTGGACAATGCTCATTGTCGGCGGGAGCGGCAACAACCGGGGGGCGGTGCTGGGCGCCCTCGTGGTGGGACTCGTCTGGTTCGGGATCCCGCTGGTCCAGGAGGATCTTCCCGACGCGCTCGGGACGCGGGTCTTCCAGCTCCGGCAGATGCTGATCGGGCTTGTGATCGTGGCCTTCCTGCTGCTCCGCCCGCAGGGCCTGCTTCCCGAGGAGAAGACGGTGAGCCGGCACCTCCGCGCAGGCGGGCGCTCGCGGTGCGGACCCGTGGGCCGCGCGCTACGGCAGGCTGAAGGGCACGACCATCTGCTCGACGATCGCGCCGCCGAGGTAGGTCCAGATGCCCACGAAGCCACTGGTCACGTCCCCGTCGGCGTTCCAGTCGAGGGTGGTCGCGGCCCCCTCGTAGTTGACGTCGTCCCCGTCCCGCACGGCCTCGAGGCCCGCCCGGACGCCCTCGGCGCCGGGAAGGACGGTGAGGCCGCCCGGTGAGGCGACGCCCACGAGGGCGTCGCGGATCGCGGCCCCCTCGAGCGAGCCGGCGGCCTCGGCCGCCAGGGCGAGCGCGATCGTCGCGTCGTAGGCCTCCCGCACGAACGGGCGGGACGGCAGCTCGCCGAAAGCCTCGATGTACGCGGCGTCCCAGGCCGCCGAGGCCTCGCTCTCGGGAGACGCGGGGGCGGTGCCCGGCGAACCCTCCAGGAACTGGGCGCCGATCTCCGCGATGAGCTCCTCGCTCTTCGTGCCGTCGACGAAGACGAATCTCTCGAAGATGCCGTTCTCGAGCGCCTCGCGGATGTAGACCTTCGCCTGCGCCGGGAAGCTGATCGCGACCAGGTGCGTGCCGCCCCCGCCGGCGGCCTTCTCAAGCTCCGCGAGGTACGAGGCCTGGCCGTCCTCGAGAGAGACGAGCGTCGCCGTGCCGCCGTAGCTCGCCTCGAACCCCTCCGCGAGGCCCTGCCCGTACGCGTCGTTGAGGTAGAGCACCCCGACGTTGGTGACGCCGAGCCGGCTCACCAGCTCGGCGAGCACCGGCGCCTGCGCCGCGTCGGAGATCGTGCTGCGGAAGAGGAATCCGTTGTCCTCGGCCACCGTCACCGACGGCGAGGTGGCGGAGGGCGATATCGTCGGGACCCCGGCCTCACCGGTCACGCTCTCCGCGACCGCGATCGTCACCGAGCTGGAGAGCGGACCGACGATCGCGTGCACGCCCTCGACCTCGACGAGGCGCCGCGCCTCCTCGACGCCGATCGCGGGATCGACCTGCGTGTCGCCGGTGACGAGTACGACGTCCTGGCCGTTGACGCCGCCGGCGTCGTTCACGTGCTGGATCGCGAGCTCGACGCCGGTCTGGATCTCGGGCCCGAACTCGGCGAGGGGACCGGAGAAGTCGGCGAGGAAAGCGATCTTCAGCTCGTCCTCGTCCTCCCCGCACGCCGGGGCGAGCACAAGAGCGGCGGCGGCCGCGACGACGAAGACGACGGCGGCGATGCGCGCCGCTCCGCGCCGGGGACGAAGGTTGGTCATCGAGAGGGCCTTCCTGTACGCGGGGGAGACCGCGCGGGCTGGCGCCCGGCTCCCCGGACTACGTCTCCCGCGAGTGTAGGGAGGCGCAGATCACCACGCAATCGCGGAGCCGGCGCCGGGAGGATGGCCCGACGCCCGCCGTCGCGACGTGGAGGGACGCCGCCGTCACCGCGTGATCCGTCGACCGGAAGCCTCCTTCCTGTCATGCTGTGTGCGGGGCAGCGGGGGGACGGGAGCACCGTGCCCGGCCGCTGCACGCTCCACGTCGCCCTGCTCGCCGCCTTGCTTCTTGCACTCGCCGCGCCCGCGGCGCGCGCGCACGCCGCTGCGGGCGGTCGCCTCAGCACGGCGCTCCAGGCCCCCGCGCCCGCGATCGGCGCCGGCGACGCGGTCGTGGTCGATGCCGACGGCGATTGCCTGCGCCTCCGCGAGTCGCCGGGACTCGGCGGGCGGGTCCTCGAGTGCCTGGACGAGGGGACCACCCTCACCGCGCTCTACGGGGCGCAGAGCGTCGACGGGCTCCTCTGGCGGGAGGTCTGGGGCGGCGGGATGCACGGGTGGGCCGCGGAGCTCCACCTCCGATCCGCTCCGCCCTCGCTCGGCTGCGGCGGCTCGGCGACGGTCCCGGTCGGCATCAGCGGGCCCGATTCGTTCCGCGCCGGCCTCACGGTCTTCGTCTGGGGCGGCGGCACGGTGCAGGGGATCCACGACGCGGCGTCGGCACGCGGGTGCAGCCCCCAGACCGTCTGGGCGACGGCACCGGACGGCAGCATGGTCGGCTACGTCTTCGGGGCGCCCTCCTTCGTCAACCGCGCCTGGTTCGATCTCTTCCCGGGAGGCCGGATCGGGGCGCCGCGCGCGCTGATCCTGCGCTGCAGCGACGGTGCGGTGCGCATCACCGAGGCCTCGCAGGTCTCGGTCGCGCGCGCGCCGGTGCCGCTCGGCTCCACCGCCGCGCCGGAGGTCGCCGCCTCGGCGGCGATCGTGGTCGACGCGGCGTCGGGTGCCGTGCTCTTCGAGGAGGACGCCCGCCGGCCGCTCCCGCCGGCGAGTCTCACGAAGATCGCGACCGCGATCGTGGCGATAGAGGGGACCGACCTCGACGCGTGGGTCGTGAGCAACGTCGACGCGACCGCGATGCCCGACTCAAGCGTGATGGGACTGCGCGTCGGCGACTGCTTCACCGTGCGCGACCTGCTCTACGGCCTCCTCCTTCCGTCGGGGAACGACGCGGCGCTCGTGCTCGCGCGCTACATCGCCGGCGGGGAGGATGCCTTCGTGGATCGCATGCACGCGATGCTCGACCGGCTCCGCCTCGGGGAGACCGGCTTCATCGACCCGCACGGGCTCGGCGGCGACGGGCACGCGAGTTCCGCGTACGACCTCGCGATGCTCACCCGCTACGCGATGGAGATCCCCGAGTTCCGCGAGATCGTCTCGACGCGACTGCAGACCGCCCACGGGTCACGCACCCTTCACATGAGAACCGGCAACTACTTCCTCGACCGCTACGTCGGTGCCGACGGCGTGAAGACCGGCTTCACCGAGGAGGCGGGGCCCACCTTCATCGCCTCCGCCACGCGCGAGGGCCAGCAGCTCTACGCGGTCGTGCTCAACTCGCCCGACCGGTTCACCGACGCCGAGCAGCTCCTCGACTGGGCCTTCACCTCCTTCGACTTCCCCTAGCAGCCGACACGGGCCCGGGCAGTGTCGAGAGGGGCCTGACGTACACTCGGGCGCGGAGGCTCGGACCGCGGAGGATGTCCGGTGGAGATCTCGCTCGGGCTCGCGCCTCGCCCCGAGGCGACCGCTCACGCCGCGCGAGCCGAGCAGCTCGGCTTCGCGCGGGTCTGGCTCTTCGACTCGCCGGCGCTCTTCGCCGACGTGTGGATGACACTCGCCCTGGTCGCTGAACGAACGCGGCACGTCGGGATCGGGCCGGCTGTGCTCGGCTCCCACCTCAGGCACCCGGTCGCGCAGGCCTCGTCCATCGCCACGCTGGAGGCGATGGCGCCGGGGAGGGTTGCCGCCGCCTTCGGGACGGGGCTCACCAGCCGCCTGGCGCTGGGGCAGCGTCCCCTGCGCTGGTCCGCCGTCGCCCGCGGCATCTCCCAGGTCCGCGCGCTCCTCTGCGGCGAGACCGTCGAGATCGACGGCGCCTCGACGCGGCTGATGCACCTGCCGGGCTACGCGCCCCCGCGACCGCTGCGCGTCCCGCTCCTGCTCGCGGCTGACGGCCCGCGCGGCCGGGGCGTGGCCAGCGAGCTCGCAGACGGCATCGTCTGCACCCGTCCGCGACCCGGCTTCCGGCGCTGCTCGGTGCTCGCCGTCGGCACCGTGGTCGGGGAGGGGGAGCCTTCCGACTCGGAGAGGGCGCTCCTCCCGGGCCGCATCTGGTCGGCGCTCCGCTACCACGCCGCGTTCGAGCGCGATCCGACGTCGGTCGACGAGCTCCCGGACGGGGCGGCCTGGCGGCGCGACCTGGAGGAGCGCCCGGCCGGCGAGCGGCACCTCGACCTTCACGTCGGCCACCTCGCCGCGCTGAACGAGCGGGACGCGAGGCACGTCCGGCCGCTACGGAGCCGCTCCGTGCTGACCGGCACCGCGTCCGAGCTGCGCGCCCGGCTCCGCGAGCTCGAGGAGGCGGGGGCGACCGAGCTGATCTGGGTGCCCCTCGGCGAGGCCATCGAGCGCGAGCTGGAGATGTTCGCGGCGGCGACGAACCTCCCGGCACGGGCGCCGTGACGCGCCCCGGATCGGGCGAGACCCGCCCCGCAGAGAGCGGTCACCGTTCGTCAGCGGGACCCGCGGCGGGGGCGGACGCCGCTCTGCGCGTCGTCGAGCTCGGCGAGGGCGTCGCGGTGCCCTACGCGGGCAAGCTCCTCGCCGAGACCGGCGCCGACGTCGCCAAGGTCGAACCGCCCGGGGGCGATGGCGCGCGGCGGGCGGGGCCCTTCCCGGGCGATCGGCCCGACCCGGAGGCGAGCGCGCTCTTCCACTACCAGAACA
>VYDC01000182.1 GCA_009843585.1 Chloroflexota bacterium
CGCCAGCAGAGCGCGCATCGCCCCTCTCCCTACCCGCCCGCCGCCTCGCGGGCGAACGCGACGGCACCCGCACCCTCGGCGCGCTCGACGACCCGGCCGAGTCGCCAGCCCCCCTCCATCCCGCCCAGCACCGCCTCCACCTCCTGGGCGTCGACGGCGAGTACCAGCCCCACACCCATGTTGAAGACGCGCCACATCTCGCCCGGGGGGAGCTCGCCGTCGCGCCGGATGCGCTCGAACAGCGCCGGCACGCGCCAGCTCGCCGGGTCGACCTGCGCCTGAAGCCCGGCGGGCAGGATGCGCGAGAGGTTGCCCGGGATCCCGCCGCCGGTGATGTGGGCGATGCCGTGCAGCGGACCCTGCGGGCGCCCGAGCAGCGGGCGCAGCGCCTCAAGGAAGGAGCCGTGCACGGCGAGTAGCGCCTCGCCGAGCGAGCAGCCGAGCGCCGGGTCGTGCTCCCCCAGGAGCGCGCGGTCGCGGTGGGGGTCCTCGCCGATGCCCCAGAGCCGCCGCACGAGCGAGTAGCCGTTGGTCTGGAGCCCGCTCGAGGGGAGCCCGATCAGGACGTCGCCCTGCCCGACGCGGGAGCCGTCGATGACGGCCTCCCGCTCCACCACGCCGACGGCGGTTCCGACGAGATCGAAGGCGCCGGGGAGGTAGATGCCGGGAAGGTCCGCCGTCTCCCCGCCGAGCAGCGCGGCGCCGTTCTCCTCGCAGGCGGCGGCGACCCCCGCGACCAGCTCCACGCGGTGCTGCTGCGGGAGATCGGCGGTCGCGATGTAGTCGAGGACGAAGAGCGGCTCCGCGCCCTGCGTGAGCACGTCGTTCACGCAGTGGTTGACGAGGTCGCGGCCCACGCTCTCGTAGCGCCCCATCGCCTGGGCGACCAGGAGCTTCGTCCCGACCGAGTCGGTGCTCGCGACGAGCACCGGTTCGCGGAACCCCGCGGGGAGACGGATGAGCCCGGCGAAGGGGCCGATGTCGGCGAGCACCTCGGCGCGCCTGGTGCGGGCGGCGAGCTCGGCGTAGCGCGAGACCGTCGAGTCGGCCGCGTCGATGTCGACGCCGGAGGCAGCGTAGCTCAGCGCCGGCTCGGAGCCGGCCGGCGTCGCCCTGTCCCTCTGCCCGCGCTTGGAGGACACCTCAGGCCGCCGTTTCGGGGAGACACTGGCGGTCGCCGGCGCGGTGCCGGCGTCGCGGCAACCGTACGGGTCCGGGCGCGCTAGGGGGAAGCGGCGCCCCGGGCTCAGGGGGCGGCGGACGTCAGCGGCACCGCGTGCCGGTCGCGCGCGCCGCCCGACTCGAGCACGAACTTGTCGAACTGCAGCGGCACCGCCCCGGGGTAGTCGCCGGTGAAGCAGGCGGTGCAGAGCCCGTCCCGCCCCTGGCGGGTCGCCGCGACGGTGCCCTCGACCGAGAGGTAGCCGAGCGAGTCGGCGTCGATGTGGCGGCGGATTCCCTCGACGCTCTCGTGCGCGGCGATGAGCTCGGAGCGCGTCGCCATGTCGACGCCGTAGAAGCAGGGATGCGTGATCGGCGGCGAGGTGATGCGCATGTGCACCTCGGTGGCGCCGGCGCGGCGCAGCATCGCCACCACGCGCGGGGTCGTCGTCGCACGCACGATCGAGTCGTCCACCACCACCACCCGCTTACCCCGGAGGAGCTCGGGGAGCGGGTTGAACTTGAGCCACACCCCACGCTCGCGCAGCAGCTGGTCTGGGTGGATGAAGGTGCGGCCAACGTAGCGGTTCTTGATCAGCGCCTCGCCGTAGGGGATGCCGGAGGCCCGCGCATAGCCGATGGCGGCGGCGATCGCCGAGTCCGGCACGCCGACGACGAGATCGGCCTCGACGGGGTGCTCCTCGGCGAGCCGCGCCCCCATCTCCATCCGCACCGGGTGCACCAGCTCGCCGCCGAGGCGCGAGTCGGGCCGCGCGAAGTAGATGTACTCGAGCATGCAGAGCGAGCGGCGCCGGGGCGGCACGGCCTGCGTCGCGCGGAGCCCCGCCTCGTCGACGCGCACGATCTCCCCGGGCTCGATCTCGCGCACGAACTCGGCGCCGAGGTGATCGAGGGCGCAGCTCTCGGAGGCGAAGACCCAGCCGCCGCTCGAGCCGTGCGCCAGCCGCCCGATCGCGAGCGGGCGCACCCCGAGCGGATCGCGCACCGCGAAGACCGCGTCCTGGGTGAGGATGGTGAGCGAGTAGGCGCCGTTGAGGCGGCGCATGACGTGGGCGATGCGCTCCTCCCAGCTCGCGCCGGGAGCGCGGACCAAGAGTTCAGTGATGACCTCGGTATCGCTCGAGCTGCGGAAGGAGGCGCCCTCCCCCTCGAGCTCCGCCCGCAGCAGATCGGCGTTCACGACGTTGCCGTTGTGGGAGACGGCGACCCACCCAGCGTCGCCCTCGGCGAGGATCGGCTGCGCGTTCTCCTCGACAGAGGAGCCGGTCGTCGAGTAGCGCGTGTGCCCGACCGCAGCGCGCCCGGGCAGCGAGGCGAGCACCTCTTCGTTGAAGACCTGCGAGACGAGGCCCATCTGCGCGTAGAGGTGCGGTCGCTCGCCGTCGGTGGTGGCGATGCCGGCCGATTCCTGTCCGCGGTGCTGGAGCGAGTAGAGGCCGAAGAAGGTGAGCCGTGCGACGTCCTCCTCCGGCGCGTAGACGCCGAAGACGCCGCACTTCTCGGCGAGGCTCGGGACCACGGGCGCTCCCGTCCCTGCCAGTGAGGGGCAAGTGTATCACGGGCGCCGGTCGGATCCGGCCGCCGGGGGAGGGGTCGGAGCACCGCTCAGGGGGCCCGCGGCGCTCGCTCACCGAGCGCGACCAGTCGCCGGTGATCGACCATCGTGCAGCGGTCCATGACCACCTCGAGTCCGCCGGCCCGGGCGATCGCCTCGGCGCGCCGGCTCACAATCCCGAGCTGCAGCCAGAGCGCCCCCGCGCCGGCCGCGACGGCCTCCTCGGCGACGGAGGGCGTCTCCCAAGGGAGCCGGAAGACGTCGACCAAGTCGACCGCGTGGGGCAGCTCCTGCACGCGGTCGTAGCAGCGCCGTCCCAGCGCCTCGTCGAGCGCCGGATTGACGAGCGAGACCTCGTAGCCGGCGTCGTCCAGGTAGGAGGCGATGGCGTGCCACGGCCGGTCGAGGCGCGGGGAGTGCGCCACCACCGCGATGCGGCGGGCGTCGCGCAGGAGGCGCAGCGACCTCGGCAGCTCCTCGGGCACCGACACGCGCCCTAGCCGGCCCGCCGGCGGCGGCGCGCGCGTCCCGCGCCCTCCCGCGCGGCCGTCGCGCCCGGCTCCGGAGGACGCTCCTCCTCGCCTGAGGCGGCGTCGTCCGGCGGCTCGGCGGGTGCGCCGGTCATCTCCGACAACGCCCGGGCGAGGCGGCGGGCGCGCGCCAGTGCCTCCTCCCCGAGCGGGCGCGGCGCCAGCGCCGAGCCGACGGGGAGGACGCGGCCGTTGTCCTTGACCAGCTGCACCTCCCACTCCACGAGATCCTGCCTCTCGCCGCTCGTGAGCGGCTCGTCGTCGGAGCCGCGGAGCTCGAAGCGCGCGATCCGCCAGAAGGGGACGAGCTCGGCCGTTCCGAGTCCGAGGCCGAGGAGGCCCTGCTGGTAGCGGACGGAGCGCTTCTCGCGCTCCACCAGCACGGAGCTGCCGGCGACGTTGTAGACGAGGCCGAGCACCGCGATGGGGCCGAGCACCATCGCGACGAGCAGGAGCAGCACCAGCGCCCAGAGCGACAGCACGTCGAGCAGCATCACGATCGCCAGCACGGCCACGGCCGCGACCGCGCCCTCGACGGCGGGCCCGAGAAGCCGCGCCCGCGACGGGCGGATCGCGATCGAGCCGTCCCGGAGGACGGCGACCGCGCCCGCCAGCGCGATGCGCTCGACGGCGCGGTCGGGCGTCCGCTCCCCGGCAGGGGACGCATCGTGATCGCCCGCGGGGGTCGGGCCCTGCCCGGACGGCGCCGCCATGGGCCGATCCTATCAACGCGCGCCCGCCGCGGCGGCGGCGGCGTTTGCCCGGGCGGGGGCGCGCTTCCTATGATCGGGAGCGCGCCGGAGGCATGCGCGTGCAGCACGCCCTGATGGAGATCCTCGCCTGCCCCCTCTGCAAGGGGTCCCTGGAGCTCGCGGTCGAGCGGGAGGAGGGAGACGAGGTGGTCGAGGGGGTTCTCAGCTGCGCCGCCTGCGACGAGCGCTACCCCGTCACGGACGGCATCCCCAACCTGCTCCCACCGGCGATGCGAGCCGCGCCGTGAGCCACCCGCCGGGCGTCGAGGAGCGGGCGCGGATTCTGGGCTGGTCGATCATGGTCGTTTCGGCGCTACAGCTCGCGCTCTTCCTGCGTGGGATCAGTCGCCGCTCCTACGCCGCGCTCGCCCTCCCGGTGCTCGGCCTGCTCACGATCGCATCGGCGCTGGGGTTCTGGCTCGGCTACACGATGGCGACCACGCGCTTCGGTGACACCTCCGACTACCCGCCCGAGCCGGGCGCCCCGGAGGCGACCGGCTGACCCGGGCCGGCGGCGACGTGCCCTAGGGAGCGGCGCTCCGGAGGGCACGCTCGACCCAGCCGCGCTCCGGCAGGCCGCTGAGTCCCGCCGGGGTGGAGTAGACGCGGCAGCGCGGCGTGCAGTCCGAGCAGGGCTCCCAGCCCGGCTCGACGTCGACCCCGTCGACGCGGATCGTCGGCGAGCCGGGGAAGCAGAGCCGCCGGCCCGCCGCCTCGTCCTCGACCGCGATCTCCGCGACCCGCGGCGAGAGGCGGAGAGCGCGAGCGACCTCGTCGACGAGCGCGCGCGCCTCCCGCGCGTGCGGGCACCCCGCTGACCAGAGCAGCTCGACGCGCATCCCGCCCTTCCTCCTGCCTCCCGCGCATTATCTCCCACCGGCCCCGGGGCCGGGGAGCTTCGGGTCAGAGCCGGCGCTCCCAGCCCGGGGGCGAGAGGCGCTCGACCTCGCCTGCAGGCGCCGCGAGCTCCTCGCGCAGCTCCGCCACGGAGCGGCCGAGCAGCGGGTGCCGTTCGGCCCCGGCGATCTCCGCGAGGGGCTCGAGCACGAAGCGGCGCTCGTGGAGCCGGGGATGCGGCACCGCGAGCGCGCCGGTCGACACGACCTCCCCCTCCATGAGGAGGATGTCGACGTCGAGCGGGCGCGGAGCGTTGCGGGGCGCGTCGGGATCGCGCCCCGCCGCCGCCTCTATCCGCTTTGCCGCCGCCAGGAGATCGAGCGGCGCGAGCGCCGTCTCCCCGCTCACGGCGGCGTTGAGGTAGCGGGGCGGCTCGGGAAGGCCCCGCGGCGGCTCGCCCCAGGGCGCCGTCTCGTAGAGCGAGGAGACCCGGTCGACGTCGACACCGGCACGGCGCAGCTCCCGGGTGGCGGCCGCGAGGGCGCGCGCCCGATCGCCGAGGTTCGCCCCCAGGCCGAGCCAGACGCGGCGTGTCGGTCCGCGGCGGCCCGGCGCGCTCATCCCGCCGGCGACGCCGCTCGCGGGACGGGCTGCCGCGCCCGAGTGCCCCGGGGCCCGGCGCGGACCGCCGCGTCGGCGACGCGGGCGACCAGCGCCATCTCCGCCACGTCGTGCACGCGCACGAGGTCGGCGCCGCTCGCGACGGCGAGCGCGACGGTCGCCGCCGTGCCCCACAGGCGCCGCCCGGGATCGGGCTCGTCGAGAAGGAGCCCGATCGTCGACTTGCGCGAGGTGCCGATCAGCAGCGGGCGGCCGAGCGCGCGCAGCTCCCCGAGCCTGACCAGTATCGCGAGGTTCTCCGCGGGCTCCCAGCCGAAGCCGAAGCCCGGGTCGAGGAGGATCCGCTCCTCGGGCAGGCCCGCGCCGCGCGCGATGCGGAGCGACTCCCGCAGGCCGGCCGCCGCATCGGCCACCGGGTCGCCCGAGCGCTCGCGGTGACGCTGGTTGTGCATCAGGATCGCGGGCAGGCGGCGGGCGGCGATGAGCGGCGCGAGGTCGGGATCGCCGAGGAGCCCGCGCACGTCGTTGATGGCGTCGGCGCCCGAGTCGGCGGCGCGCCGGGCCACCTCGGCCTTCGAGGTGTCGACCGAGATCGGCGCGTCGACGCGGGCGCGCACGGCCGCCAGCACGGGGCCGAGGCGACGCCACTCCTCGGCGGCGCCGATGGGAGCGGCACCGGGGCGCGTCGACTCCGCCCCGATGTCGACCAGGTCGGCGCCCGCCGCGACCAGGAGCTCCGCCCGCTCCGCCGCGGCTCCCGCGTCGAGGACGCCGTCCCCGGAGAAGGAGTCGGGCGTCGCGTTCAGGACCGCCACGAGATAGGTGCGCTCCCCCCACGCGAAGCGCCGGCCGCCGATCGTGATCGTGGCGGGAGCGCCCCGGCCGCCCCCCGGGGAAGCGGCGCCCACTAGGTCCCCTCCACGATCCGGAGCGGCGCCTCGACGATCTCGCCGCCACGCCGGATGCGGAAGGCGCGCACCGGGGGCGGCTCCTCCGCGAGCGAGACGAGGATGTACCAGGCATCCGGGTACATCGGGTCGGAGTCGAGCTCGCCAGGGGGGAAGAAGGCCATCCGGACGTCGGTCGGCGAGGGGCGCCCCTCGGTCGCCACGTGCGAGTGATAGATCGCGAAGAGCCGCTCCCCGCGCGCCTCGCGGCGCTCCTCGAGCCGCATCTGCTCGAGGCCGTCCATCTCGTATCGGTAGGGGCTCCGCGCGACGTTGGAGACGCGGTGCTGCTCGAGCCCGCCGTCGGACCTCTCGTGAACGAGGCCGCAGGCCTCGTTCGGGAGCTCCTCGCGCGCGTGCGTGATGAGCGCCTCGGCGAGGGAGCGCGGAATCTCGGGCACCGCTACGTCCACTCGCCGGGCTCGCCGTCGTCGATGCACGCCTGCGGGCTCATCCGCATCCGCAGGTAGCTGGCGCTCGCCGGGCCGCTCTCCAGGTGCACCAGCCAGTGCTCCCACTCCTCCTCCGGGAGCCGCTCGATGAGGTCGGCGACCGGCAGGTGCACAAGCTCCCGCCCCTCCGCGGTCGACGCGAGCCCCACGTCCACGGACCAGCGGCCCGCGATGGCGACGCGACCCACCGTGCGCGTGCGCAGCAGCGTCGCGTTCGCCCGGGCGCGGTAGCGATCGACCACCGAGGCGTCGAAGCGCAGCTGCACCCGCCCGGGATCGCCGGCGGAGAGCGCACGCCGGAGCAGCGCCCGCTCGAGCATCCGCGAGGCCTCCTCCGGGCGGTCGCGCCCCGGCACCCGCTAGCGCTCGATCGGGACGTCGATGAGCGAGCCGTACTCCGTCCACGAGCCGTCGTAGTTGCGGACATCGCCGTAGCCGAGCAGGTGCCTCAGCACGAACCAGGTGTGCGAGGAGCGCTCGCCGATGCGGCAGTAGACGATCGTCGGCTCGCCGTGGTCCACGCCTGCCTCGCCGTAGAGCGCCCGGAGATCCTCCGCGGAGCGGAAGGTGCCGTCGTCGCCGACGGCACGCGCCCAGGGGATGTTGCGCGCCCCGGGGATGTGGCCGCCCCGCTGCGCCGTCTCCGACATTCCCGGCGGCGCGATGATCTCCCCCGAGAACTCGGCGGGGCTCCTCACGTCGACGAGTTGCGTGCCGGCCTCGACGGCCGAGAGCACGTCGTCGCGCTTCGCCCTGAGCGCCGGGTCGGCCTCGCGGGCGCTGTAGCTCGCGCGCTCGGGCTCCGGCACCTCGGTCGTCGTCGGCCGCCCCTCGGCGAGCCACTTCACGCGCCCGCCGTCCATCAGCGAGACCTTCTCGTGGCCGTAGAGCTCGAGCTGCCAGAGCGCGTAGGCCGCGAACCAGTTGTTGTTGTCGCCGTAGAGGACGACGTGCGTGTCGTTCGCGATCCCGGACCTCCCGAGCAGCGCCTCGACATCCTCCCGCGAGAGGATGTCCCGGCGCCTCTGGTCCTGGAGCTCCGTCGTCCAGTTCCAGCCGACGGCACCCGCGACGTGCCCCTCGGCGTAGGCCTCGGTGTCGACGTCGACCTCGACCAGCCGCACGCCCGCATCGGCGCCGTGCTCCGCCACCCAGTCGCAGGTCACCAGCTTCTCGACCATCTCTCCCCGCCTCTCTACCCCACCGCGGCGGTGCGCCGCGCGCGAGCTACCACCACATCTTGTCGCGGACGTCCTCCTCGATCTCGGCGTACTCCTTCATCCAGAGGCCGGTCGAGAGGTACTTCCACCCGCCGTCCGCGAGCAGGCAGACGATCTTCCCGCTCCCCCGCCGCTCACCGAGCCGCTGCGCGGCGCGTATGACCGCGCCCGCGGAGATGCCCGCGAAGATGCCGCAGCGCTCCATCAGCTCCTTCGTGAGCCGGAAAGAGGCCTGGGAGTCGACGACGATGCGGCCGTCGAGCACGGAATCGTCGAAGACCGGCGGGATGTACCCCTCCTCCAGGCTGCGAAGCCCCTGCACCAGGTCGCCGGGATGCGGCGCCGCCGCCACCACCTGGATGCCGGGATCGTGCTCCTTGAGGCGGCGCCCGACGCCGGTGAGCGTCCCGCCGGTGCCGAGCCCGGCGACGAAGGCATCGATGCCGGGAAGGTCCCGCAGTATCTCCGGCGCCGTCGTCTCGTAGTGCGCGCGCGGGTTCTCCGGGTTCTCGTACTGGAACGGCAGGAACCAGTCGGGGTGGGCGGCGCCGAGCTCCCGCGCCCTCTCGACGGAGCCGTTCGTGCCGAGCTCCCCCGGCGAGTAGATGACCTCGGCTCCGAAGGCCTCCAGCAGTCGGACGCGCTCGACGCTCACGGCGTCGGGCATCACGACCTTGACCGGGTAGCCGCGGAGCCGGCCGATGAGCGCGAGCGAGATGCCGGTGTTGCCGGAGGTCGGCTCGAGGATCGTCTGCCCGGGCGTGAGGCGGCCGTCGCGTTCGGCGGCGCGCACCATGTAGGCGGCGATCCGGTCCTTCACCGAGCCGGTCGGGTTCTGGCCCTCGAGCTTGGCGAAGAGGCGGACGTCGGGGCCGGGCGAGAGCTCGCTGATCTCGACCAGGGGCGTCTCGCCGACCAGGTCGAGCACGCCCGCGTAGACCATCGGTGGCCTCGCCCGCTGCGCCGCCTGCACGCCGCTACCGCCCTCCCGCGAGCGCCGGGAGGAAGGAGACGGAGTCTCCCTCCGAGAGGGCCGTCCCCGTCCCCTGCAGGTAGCGCACGTCCTCGTCGTTCAGGTAGACGTTGACGAAGCGGTGGAGCGCCCCGCTCTCGTCGGAGACCTGGGCGCGGAACCCCGGGTAGCGGGACTCCAGGTCGTCGATGAGCTCGGCGATGGTCGAGCCCTCCGCCTCCAGCTGCTTCTGGTCGCCGACGGCCCTCTGGATGACCGATGCGACGTACACCGTCACCGCCACCTGCACCCCCTCACCCGCTCGCCGCGGACGCGTCGCCCGCGGACGGCGCCCGGCGGCGCCGACTCCCCGGATCCCTATGCGTGCGCCCCGGCCGCGACCGCCGCCCCCTCGGCCACCGCCAGGGGCGGCGTGCCGCAGAACTGGTCGTAGTCGATCAGCTCGTGGATGGAGGGCGCGTCGCCGCAGAGCGGGCAGGCCGGGTCGCGGCGCACCCGCATCATGCGGAACTCCATGGTGAGCGCATCGATCAGGAGCAGCCGCCCGACCAGGGGCTCTCCGATCCCGAGGATCTGCTTGAAGACCTCGGTCGCCTGAATGGATCCGACGACACCCGTGATCGCGCCCAGGACGCCCGCCTCGGCGCAGGACGGGACGAGCCCGGGAGGCGGCGGCGCCGGGTAGAGGCAGCGGTAGCAGCCCTCTCCGGGCCGGTAGACCGTCGCCTGGCCATCAAAGAGCAGGATCGAGCCGTCGACCAAGGTCTTGCCCGAGAGGTAGGCGGCGTCGTTCGCCAGGTAGCGGGTGGCGAAGTTGTCGGCGCCGTTCACGACGATGTCGTACTCCGGGATGATCTCCAGCGCGTTGTCGGAGGTGAGCGGGAGCCCGTGCGTGTTCACGGTGACGTGCGGGTTGTAGGCGAGCAGCGACTCCTGAGCCGAGAGGATCTTCGGCCGGCCGACGTCGGCGGTCTGATGCAGGATCTGCCGCTGCAGGTTCGAGAGGTCGACGACGTCGAAGTCGACGAGACCGATGCGGCCGACGCCGGCGAGCGCGAGGTAGAGCGCCACCGGCGAGCCCAGCCCGCCGGCACCGACCACCAGCACGCTGGCGTTGCGCAGCTTCCGCTGCCCGACCGGCCCGACGGGGCCCATGATCATGTGCCGCGAGTAGCGCATCACCTCCTCCGGGGTGAAGGCGCTTCCCTGGGGCGCCCCCGGCGCCCGGCCCTCCGCGTCGCCCATCGTGCGTCCTCCCTCGTTCACCTCGCTCCTCCTGCCAGCGCGGGGATCACCGCCATCTGGTCGCCGTCCGAGAGCTCCGTCTCGACGCCCGCGAGCTCGTCGATGGCGCGGTTGTTCACGTAGATGTTGATGTGCGCCGGGACGCGGCCCTCGCGGTCGTAGACGAGATGATCGAAGCCCGGGTACGCATCGTCCAGCGCGTCGAGCACGGCGCGCACCGTTTCGCCCTCGACGCTCACATACTCGCGGTTCGCGGTGAAGCGCCGGAACGGCGTGGGAATGTAGACCCGGACCGGCATCTCAGCTCCCCCTCGCGAACGGCACGCTCAGGTAGCGCTCGCCGGTGTCGCAGAGCATCGTCACCACGCGCGCGCCCGGGCCGAGCTCCCGGGCGACCCGCGCCGAGGCCCAGACGTTCGCGCCCGCCGAGATCCCGACCAGGAGGCCCTCCTCGCGGGTGAGCCGCGTCGTCATCGCGAAGGCGTCCTCGTCCGTGACCGCCATCACGTCGTCGACGATCTCGCGGTTAAGCACGCCGGGGACGAACGAGGCGCCGATGCCCTGGATCGCGTGGATGCCGGCGCGGCCGCCGGCCAGCACCGGCGAGCGGGCGGGCTCGACGGCGACGATGCGCACGCGCGGGAGCGCCTCCCTGAGCACCTCGCCGACCCCGGTGATGGTGCCGCCGGTACCCACGCCCGCCACGAAGGCGTCGAGCTCCCCGCTGGTCGCCTCCAGGATCTCGGGGCCGGTCGTGAGGCGGTGCACCTCCGGGTTCGCCGGGTTCTCGAACTGCTGCGGCATGAAGTACCCGTGCCTCTCGGAGAGCTCGCGCGCGGCATAGACGGAGCCGGTCATCCCCTCCAGAGCCGGCGTCAGGACGATCTCGGCGCCGAAGCGCTCGAGGAGGCGGCGGCGCTCGATGCTCATGTCCTCCGGCATCGTCAGCACGAGCCGGTAGCCCTTGCAGGCGCAGACCATCGCGAGGCCGATGCCGGTGTTGCCCGAGGTCGGCTCGACGATCGTGTCCCCCGGCCGGAGCCGGCCCTCGCGCTCGGCGGCCTCGACCATCGAGAGCGCGATGCGATCCTTCACCGAGCCCGCCGGGTTCATCGACTCGAGCTTGCCGAGGATCTCCCGACCCCCCGGCGAGATGCGGCCCAGGCGCACGAGGGGCGTCCCCCCGATCAGGGAGAGCGCCCCGTCCGCGAGGATGGGCCGGGCGTGGGGCGCGCCGTCCTCCCGCATCGACGCCCTCCCCCGACCCTGCGGGCGCGCGGAGGCGCGCTGACTCGTCCTCGACACCGGGCGGCCCTCGCTCAGATGCTGTACGACGGCGCGCCGCCGCCGCGGCGGGCGCGGTCGCGCTCCAGAAGCTCGGTGAGCGTGACGGAGGCGAGCCGGGCCCGCATCGCGTCGTAGATCTCGCGCCACACCCATTGCTGCCCGCACACGACGTGCTGCTCCGAGTGCGTCTCGCCGCCCTCCAGGCAACCGAGCGGGGCAAGCGAGCCCTCGAGCGACTCCAGCACGTCGAGGAGCCGGATCTCCGACGCGGGCCGGGCGAGCTCGTGGCCTCCGGCGGGACCGCGCGTGGAGCGGACGAAGCCGTCCCTGCGGAGCTGCGCCAGCAGGTGGTCGAGGTAGGACTCCGGGATTTGCCGCCTGGCGGCGATCCCCGCGCGATGCACCGGCCCCTCCCCCTCGTGGAGCGCGAGCTCGATCAGGGCGCGCACGCCGTAGTCGCCCTTGGTCGAAAGACGCACGGTCACACCGGCCCCCGCCGCGCACCGCTCCGGCGGGCAGGCGGCCGGGCGGTGGATTGTCGACTAAATCGCTCGACATTGTAGCATGCGCGCCGAGGGCGGCGCGGCGCGCGGCCATCGGATGCCCTAGCCGGCGGCCGGCCCCGGCTCCTCGAGGCGGGCGGCGATCGCCCGGATCGTCCCGTGGAGGGCGGCGGCACCGCCGCCGTCGGCGGCGCGATCCCGCTCCGAGGCAGCGGCGACGACTTCGAAGATCTCGGCCGCCCCCTGGTGGAAGCGGGGCGTGACGCCGGCCGCGTCGAAGGTCTCGGCGATCTGTTCCATCTCCCCAACCCACCGGCCGGCGTTCTGGCGCACGAACGGGATGCTCGACTCCACCGCGGCGAGCGTGGCGCCCTGGCTCTGTCCGAGCTCCTCCCAGAGTTCGTCGTAGAGGCCGAGCGCCTCGGCGGCGGCGAGCATCGCGAGCTGGAGCGCGCCCGTCCCCTTGGTGAGAGCGGCGTAGCACATCTTCAGCCCCGACGCCCTCCCGATGGAGGGGCCGAGGTTGCGCACGGCGACGCCTGCGCCGTCGATCTCGTCCATCAAGACGGCACGGGGCCCGGAGGTGTAGATGCGGGGCACCGCCCCCACGGCCGGCGAGCGCCCGATGATCCCGGCGTCGATGAAGTCGCCGCCGGCGGCGCCGATGAGGGCGGCGATCTCCGACGCCGTGCGCGGAGAGACCGCGTTGCAGTCGGCGAACGGCCGTGCCGCGCCGGTCGCCCGCATCGCCCCGGCCACCTCTCGCGCCAGGTCGACCGCCCGCGCCGGAGGGAGGATCGACATGATGAGATCGCTGCCCGCGACCAGCTCCTCGAGAGACGGCGCGTCCACGAAGCCCGCCCGGGCCGCCAGCCCGCGGGTCCGCTCGCTCCTCGCGGCCAGACAGGTGGTGACGGTGTAGCCGCGATCGGCGAGCGCGCTCCCCACGCCGTGGCCCATGTCGCCGGGGCTGAGAATGGCGATCGTCCGAAGGCCCACGGCCCCCCCCTCGCGAGGCGCTCGCGCGATGCCGCCCGGGGTGTCGCCGCTAGGACGAGCCTCCGGCCACGGCGGGGACGATCGAGACCTCGTCACCCTCCGAGAGCTCGGTCTCCAGACCCTGCAGGAAGCGCACGTCCTCGCCGTTCACGTAGACGTTGACGAAGCGCCGGAGCGAGCCGCCCTCGTCGCAGAGGCGCTCGCGGATGCCGGGGAAGGCGCCCTCGAGCTCCTCGACGACGCCTCCGAGCGTCGCGGCCTGCGTGCTCACCGTGTCGCGCTCGCCGGTGAGAGCGCGCAGCGGCGTCGGAATCTTCACGGTGACGCTCATCGGCTAGCCCTCCACCACGTCGCCCGCGAGCGGGTCGACGCGGACGCCCTGCTGCTCCGCCCACGCGGTTGCCCGCTCGATCTCGTCGGGATCCCCGCTGAGCTCCAAGATCACCCAGCCCACCGTCTCGTCCACGTCGGCCATGCGGATGTTGGTGACCACGTCGAAGAGGTGGCCGATGCGGTAGATGACCGGCTCCTTGATCAGCTCCGGCTCGAAGGTGAAGCGCACGCGCCTGCTCGCCATCACCGCCCTCCCGCCCCGGCCGGCGCGGCCGCCTGGCCCCGGCGCTCCGCGAGCGCCTCGGCGAAGACCTCGGTGCGGGCGGGGACACGCAGCGGGTCGGCGACGCGCCCGGCGACCGCCTCCACCGTCTTGAGGCCGGCGCCGGTGATGAAGGCGACTGTCTCCTCATCCGGCGCGATCGCGCCGGACGCAACGAGCTTCCGCAGACAGGCGACCGTCACGCCGCCCGCGGTCTCCGCGAAGATCCCCTCGGTCTCGGCGAGCAGCCGGATCCCGTCGACGATCTCCTCGTCGGTCGCCATCTCCGCGCCGCCCTCCGTCTCCGCCATCGTCTTGAGCGCATAGTAGCCATCGGCCGGGTTCCCGATCGCGAGGGAGCGGGCGATCGTGTTCGGCTTCTGCGGGACGAAGTTGAGCGTCCCCGCCCGGTGCGCCGTGGTGATGGGCGAGCAGCCCTCGGCCTGCGCCCCGAACATCCGCGTCCCGGGCTCGTCGATGAGCCCCAGCGCGGCGAACTCGGTGAGTCCCTTGTGGATCTTGGTGAAGAGCGAGCCCGAGGCCATCGGGACGACGCAGGCCTCCGGGGCGCGCCAGCCGAGCTGCTCGGCGACCTCGAATCCGAGCGTGCGCGAGCCCTCGGCGTAGTAGGGGCGCACGTTGATGTTCACGAAGGCCCAGGGGTAGCTCTGCGAGACCTCGGTGCAGAGCCGATTCACGTCGTCGTAGGTGCCGTCGACCATCACCAGCGTGGGGTGGTACACGGCGCTGCCGACGACCTTCCCGTGCTCGAGGTCGTCGGGGATGAAGACGAAGACGTCCATCCCGGCGCGCGCCGCGTGGGCGCAGACCGCGTTGGCGAGGTTGCCGGTGGAGGCGCAGGCGATGACCTCGAAGCCGAACTGCCGCGCGCGGGCGATGGCGACGCTCACGACGCGGTCCTTGAACGACCAGGTCGGGTTGACGGTGTCGTTCTTGAGCCAGAGCGTGCGCAGCCCGACGGCCGCCGCCAGCCGGTCGGCGCGCTGCAGCGGCGTGAATCCCGTCCCGATGTCGACGCGGTACTCGGGATCGCACGGGAGCAGGTCGGCGTAGCGCCAGAGCGTGGCCGGACCGGCCGCGATGCTCTCGCGGGTGACGCGCCCGCGCATCGCGTCGTAGTCGTAGGCGACCTCAAGCGGGCCGAAGCAGAACTCGCAGGAGAAGACCGGGGCGAGCGGATACTCGCGTCCGCACTCCCGGCAGCGCAATGCGCGATCAAAGGACATGGTGGCCGCTCCGTCTGGGCTCGGGGTGGAGGCGGAAGGCCCGGTGCACGCTCGCCCCCCTCGGGGCGGCGGCCCGGGCTATTGCATCATCCCGCCGGCCTCAGGCGACGGCGCGGCGCGATAGCTCGCACGTGGTGCCTCGGCGGGCGCGGTGCTCTGCATCGGGGCCTCTGTTCATCGATCCCGGCGCTCGTTCGCGGCGGCGGGTCGGCTGGGGCACCGCATCCCCCCGGGCACGGGGGAGGGTTGCCGTGGCGTCGTCGGGCCGATTCCCTCCGCCACTCGCGATGAACGACCCCGGCGCGCAACACGCTCCGGGGCGCCCGTCGAGGCTAGGGGCGCCCTCCCGTCGCGTCAAGGCGGATGGACACCGATGTCCGACCCGATCGGGTGGCGGGTGATGGCGCGATCAGCTCAGCTGTGACCGCCGTGGCCGGGCGCGGGCGCGCGACGCCACACCCAGATCGCGAGCGGCACGACGGCTAGGACGACGACGACGGAGACGAGCTGCGGGACGCGCAGCAGACCCGAGAGGGCCTCCGCCGAGTCGACGCGCAGGTAGGTCAGGAAGAAGCGCATCGAGGCGTAGCTCGCGAGGTAGGCGAGGAAGAGGAGCCCGGGGCGGGGTCGGAACCAGGTGCTGCGGAAGTAGAGCGCGAGAAGGATCCCCATGATGGCGAGGTCGCCCATGAGCTCGTAGGTGGTAGCCGGGTGGTGGGCGCCGACGGCTATCGAGTGCGCGAAGGCCGGCGAGTCGGGGTGCGTGTAGACGACCCCCCATGGCAGATCGGTCGCCGTCGCGAGGTGCTCGCCGTTCACGAGATCGCCCAGGCGGCCCACCGCCTGCCCGAGCAGCATCGTCGGCGCTCCGATGTCGAGGCCCGGCCCGACGGGGAAGCCCCGCCACCAGGCGTAGAGCGTGCCTCCGAGAAAGCCGCCGAGGATCGCACCCCAGATCGAGATCCCGCCCTCGGTGAGGGCGAGGATCTCGCCGGGGTTCTGCCCGTAGGCGTCCCAGTGCTCGGCGACGAAGAGCGCCCGCGCCCCGATGATCCCGGAGGGGACCGCCGCCAGCGCGATGGAGTAGACGTGATCGGGGTCGTAGCCGGTCCGATCGGCGAGGCGGAGCGCCACCCACATCCCGGCGAGCACCCCCAGCGCCGTGAAGAGCCCGTGCCAGGTGAGGACGAGGCCGCCCAGGGTCGCGATGTTGGGATCCCAGGGGATCTCGACGGCGAGCGCGGTTGAGAAGAGGGGGCCCATCAGACCTCTCACAGCGTGGCGTCCGGGCGTGGTGCGATCCTACAGCGCCCCCGGGGCAGCGTCGTGCATCGCCCCGCCCGTCGCCGGCTACTCGGCCGGGGGCCCGAAGAGCCGCTCGTAGAGGGAGCGCACCTCGGCGGGCGGCAGATCCGCGCCCAGGAAACTCTCCCCGACCCGCACCTCGGCGTGGAGGTGAATCTCGGTGCCCGGTGCCGTCACCGACTCGGGCGTCCCCGACTCGCCGATGAAGCCGATCAGGTCTCCGCGCTCGACCGCGCGCCCCTGAAAGATGCCCGGGGCGACGCCCTCGAGGTGCGCGTAGCGCGTGACGATCCCCCGCCCGTGATCCACCCACACCTGCCGCCCGCGATAGATGTCCAGCGTCTCCGGGTCGCTGTAGCCCTGCGCCTGCGTCTTCGCGGCGAGCTCGACCACCTGCTCGGGGGTGATGTCGGCGTAGCGGTGATCGGCCCGCAGCACCACGCCGTCGTACATGGCGTAGACCGGCGTCCCGCGCTCTACCACCGCGCAGGCCGAGCCCGGGTACCAGTCGACACCCTCGTGCACGCCGTTGCGGTAGGCGCGCGGCGCGTTCGGCATCAGGCCGTCATAGCCGGGAAGACAGCCGTCCTCGACCGGGTAGAGGAAACCGCGGAGGTCGTCGGGGTCGAGGGTCGAGGGGGGCGGCGTCGGCGTGAAGGGAAGCGGCTCCGGCG
>VYDC01000027.1 GCA_009843585.1 Chloroflexota bacterium
CGCCGGCTCCCCTGGAATCGGCGCGGACAGCCGCGCATCGGCGCGCCAGGTCCGCGGGCCTTCTGGTACCCGTCCGGCGTCGCCGCCTACGGCTGCCTGCGGTCGGCGGGCAGCGTCGCCCCCTTCTTCGTGGCGTGGGACCGCGCCGGCGCGCCGGCCTGGTACCGGCGGGAGCTGCTCAGGCGCTGGGTGCGCTTCCGGCTCGCAGAGAACCCCTGGGGCCCCGCCGCCCTCCCGCCGGTCGTCGTCGCCGCCGCGAGCGAGGCCGCGCTCGACCAGTGGAGCGACGCCTGCAGGCGGCTCGAGCTCCGCGGCGATCGGCTGGGGCTCGTGCTGGCGACAGTGCGGGAGCTCACGTCCGCCGGCCCGGGCACGGCGATCTGGCGCACGCCGTCGGCGCCCGGGCGCGCTCTCCTCGCCCGGCTCCTCGACTGGCGGCCCGCGCGGTCGCTCCCGGCCGCGTCGCTCCCTCCCGCCTGGTCGGGCCGGGTGGAGGCGCTGCCGCGCCGGGAGGGCGCCGCCTCGCCGCCGCTTCGCAGCCGCGTGCGGCTCCTGCGGCGCCGCCGCCTGAACGAACACTCCCGCGGCGAGCGGGTGGCGCTCGTCTCGCTCGCGACCGACGCGGAGGAGAAGCGCCTCCTGGAGTACGTGGGCCGCAACCCCCTGCTCGACGAGGAGCAGCTGTCGGCGCTGCTGGAGCTCCCGCCCGAGGCGACGCGCCGCCGCCTCGACCGGCTCCACAAGCTCGGGGTGGTGGCGCCGATGTCGCGCGCGGCGGAGGGCGAGGCGGAGCCGACGCGGCGCTTGCTGCTCGCCGCGCCGGGCCTGCGCTGGCTCGCCGCTCGCGACCGCGTCCCGTTCACGCCCTACGCCCGGTACGGCGCCGCGATCGCCCTCTCGGGGAGCAGCGGCATGCGGCTCACGCGTCCCGCGCGCGCCTACCACCACTTCGATCACGCGGTGGGCGTGAACCGCGCCCTCGTCCGCTTCTTCGTCGACGCGCGGGCGACCGGGGCGCGGCTCCAGGCCTGGTATCCGGAGGCGGCCGCGGAGCGGCGGTTCGTGCTCCCGGACGGCCGGGACGCCCGCATCTGCCCCGACGGCGCCGGCGTGCTGGTGCGAGGCTCCGAGATCTGCTCCTTCCTCCTCGAGTACGACCGCGGCACGATGGCGGTCATCCACTACCGGGAGAAGCTCGCGAACTACCGGCGGTACTTCGCGCTGGAGCAATGGCGGGCCGACTTCCCGAGCAGGCCGCTGCTGCTCTTCGCCTGCGCCCGCTACCGGGGCGAGCCGAGGGTGATGCGCGCGGCGGAGGTGTGGAGCCCGGGGCTGGAGCTGCTGCTCGCGCCCGAGTGGGCCTACCGGAGCGGTCGGGACGGGGGGATCCTGGGGTCCGTCTGGCGCAAGAACACGGGGCCCGAGCTCGGCCGCACGCTCTTCCAGTGGAACGCGGTGGAGGGCGCTCGGGCCAGCGACGGGCCTGACGGCGGCTCGCCTCCACCGATCAGAACCGGGACCGAGTCGCACACCGATGCGGGCGCCCGCGCTCCTGTCTCCGGCTAGCACCTGGGCTTCGCCCTGCGGGAACCGTGACGTGAGCCCACCCCGGGCAACACGGGTCCACGGCTACGCCTGCGGCGACGACATCCGCCCGGTGGTGGGCTCGCCCGAGCAGGCGGAACGCAGTGGTGCACGGATGGGTGACACGGCAGAAAGTAGGGTCGTCGACGGGATCACCGGCGACGATCTCCCGGCGCCCGTCCGTCCCCCGGTACGAACCGGAACGCTCCGTGCACCACAAATGCGGTCAGCGACGTCCCCCCGCGGCCGGGCGCGTCCGCGGGTGACGCCGGCGGCGACGTCCGGCGGGATCGCCCCGCCGCAGCCCGAGAAGGCGCCGGCTAGTCAGCCGCACACGTCGGCTCCTTCGCGATCTCGATCTCGATGGTCGTGCTGGTCAGGCTCGGAGTGAATCGATACGCCTCCTCCAGGTCGCTGGTGAAGTGGCCGTCGGCGACGAATAGGTGTGGGTCGTCAGAAGTGGGGCAGTGCCTCGTGGACTCGAGGACAACGTCATCGGGCCCAGCCATTCGAGCCCTGTAGGCGCCATTCGGATCGCGACGCGCGAAGGTGCACCAGCTGCCTGGCGCGCAGAAGTTCGGGCTTCCTATCTCCACCAGCTCGCCCGAGGCATCCCTCAGGTGAGCGCTGACCCAGTACTGGCAGAAGTGGGTCGACACAAAGAAGTCAAGATTGTCCACGGTTTCGGCAGGGCCCACGAGGAAGTACCGCTGGGGTTGTTGTGGCGTCGCCAGGCCTCGATCTCGGCCCACCCGTGCTTCGCAGCCGGACAGGAAGAAGCTCGTGTCCGCACGGCTCGCGACCCGATGCGCCAGGTCGAAGACCCACTCGTTCGGAGTTGAGAGGTCGACGTCGTATCTGGGCAGCGTCAGGCGAAACGACCCGTCGCGTGCGGTCTCGGCGTTGAAGGTGGAGGAAAAGAGAGCCCGGCCCGGGATCGTATCCACCCGACCGGTGTCGTACGCGCTGATCCAGATGGGCGGAACCGGGCCATCGGACGTCCGGATCCTGCCGCTCACGAATGCGAAGAGAGGTCGGCGAGTCTCGTAGAAGTACTCGTAGAACTCGTCCAACGACAGACCGAAGGTCTCGCGAAACACGGCGGGCACGTCCGCGCGGCCGCTCACCCCAGCCAGGTTCGCCCAGAATTCGACGAGCGATTCAGGGCCCGCCCGGTCCGCGAGCATGGCGGCCGCCACCAGCCCGACGTGATGCACCTCGTGGTAGGGCGCGGAGGCGGCGCTCCTAAGGTCGACGTCCGTGGTCAGGTACTGCAGCTCGCCGCCGGCGAGTGGCTGCCCGCCCCTCTCACTCCCGCCCAGTTCGTTGCCGAACCACGTCGCCGTCCCCTCCACGAGCCAGGCCGGCGCGTGCACCCACTGCCCGCCACTCAGCTCGAATTGCAGGATGTGGTGGTACTCGTGGGCGAGCGACCGGCGAGCGTTGAACCGCCATTGTGTCCACGGCAGGACGATGAGCTGCTTCTCGGGGCTCGAGGCCGCGAAGCCACCGCCGCCGAGGGGCCTTCGTCCGTCGTGCTCGTGCCAGAGCGCATCCCGGGTTGTCGGGATCCGGATCTCCAGTCGCCCTGGATCGATCTCAAGTCCGAAGCGGCTGGACATCATCTCGGCCGCCCACAGGGCGTCCGACCTGACCGTGGCGGCGAAGTCCTCGGGGAGGTCCGGGTACCCGAGGTCATCCAGCCCGCCGGGGAAGGTGATGAGCAGATCGAAGGGGTGCAGCCAGCTGACTGGCTCGGCGAGCCGGATGATCAGGCCCGCGCCCCGGTCGATCCGGAGAGGATCACGATCATCCGCATGGCCGTCGGGCGCCCACCCGGCGAACCGCTGGCTCGCTGCGTCCCACCGCCACGCGGCCACGAGTTGCTGCTCGATCTCCGCGAACGCCTCGCTGGCGAGTATGCCGTCGGTGCCCGTCCAGCCGATGAACTGAAAGCCGGCATCCAGATCGAAGCGCCTGACGGCGAGCGTGGAAGGGCGAGCCCACGTGACGGGATCGCCCGGACTCACCCGCAGCCAGTACCCCTTGCCGGGTTGCAGGACAGCTATCGGGCGTGCAGCCGACGTCGCGTCGCGATATGCGGCTCCACCCACCCCATCGTGGATGGAGGCGACCCGCGGCAGTTCTTGAAGGAGCTCCGCAGGGGGGCTTTCCTCGTTGATCCAGCCGATCAGGTTCCAGCCGGGGTAGAGCGTGGTCGCGATGCGGTCATCGGCCGCCTCTGAGGGTTCGGCGCTCGCGATCGACGCCCCGACCGCGGCGGTCGCCGCCAGAATCGCAACGAGAGCGAGGCGCGCGTATCGCGCCATGGAGAAACCCCGCGTTCTCCTCTGGCGCCGGTTCGTGGCGTGCCGCGCCCGGGTGCGTCCGTTCAGGAGGGCCGGTCGCCCCTGACTATAGCGTTCCCACCCTGGCGAGGGGCCCAGGGGCGCCATCGTCGCGATCCCGCGAGAGGTCCGATGCACACCCCGCGCCACGTCCGGTGCCCGGTCGACCTCCTGGCCGAGCGCCTTCGAGCCCGCCTTCGGTATGACCGTCGACCAGTTCTACGAACCGTTCGAGGAGTACCGAGCCGAGATTCGTGCCCCGCCCGCGGCGGGCCCGGCCGCCTCCGAGGGGGGCGCCGCCTCATCGTCGGGTCCCCCGCCAGAGGGCACCGTGACTGCCCCGAACGGGCGCTCCCCGGCGTCGCACCCCGCTCACCGCCCGTCTCGGGAATGTGCCTACCGGCGAACGACCGCGTAGCCTGCACCGCGAAGGAGCGGGCGGCGGCGGCCCGCAGTCTGCGAGGGAGATCTCACATCAGCCGACGACGCACCCGCCTCGTGTTCATCGCCGTCCTCGGCGTGCTCCTAGCCGGGGCGGCGGCCTGGTCGACGCCCGGGCCGGCCTCGGCGAGCGAGCCCGATACCGCTCGCTTCACCACGCGCCTCCATCCTGGCTGGAACATGGTCGGCTGGATCGAGCCCGACACGACCACCGCGGCGCTCTTCGGGGCGATGCCGGCCCTGGACGCCGTCTACGTCTGGGACAGCGGCGAGCGAGCATACCGAACGGTCCAGAGGGGCAGTACGGCGGGCGGGATTGACGAGCTGAGCACCGGCATGGGGGTGTGGCTGTACATCCGGTCCGATGCCCCCGTCGCGTGGGAGAGGGCGGTGTCGGATCAGAGCGCGCTGCTCTCCCTGACCGCGGGCCACAACCTGGTGGCGTGGCTGGGTCCCGACGAGACGCCGATCGAGGCAGCCCTCGCCCGCTTCGGCGACGCGCTGGTCGGCGCGGCGAGCTGGGATGCGGAGGTGCAGCGCTACGCGCGGTACCGCCGGGACGCGCCCGACGCCGTCAACACGCTGCGCCGGCTGCGCCTCGGGGATGCGCTCTGGCTCGAGCTCGCCTCGGAGACATGGTGGTGGCAGTCGGGGGCTGAGCGCCGGCCGGTGGACTTCACGGGAGCGGCGACCGACGGGATCGAGCCCCGCTTCGTCTTCTCCGAGGATGTTCCCGCCGGTGAGCAGCAATCACTGCGGGCGGTGCTGGATGGCGTCCGGGAGGTGTTCAGCGAGCGCTTCGGCGCGGACAGGGGAGACCTGACCGTCCGCACGGGGTCGGACGCGGGTAGATGCAGCGGCGGCCGTGGCTCCGTCACATTGCCGCGGGGCTGCGCCGGCATCCCCTGGATTGTGGCCCACGAGTACTTCCACCACTTGCAGGGCACTCTGGCTGGCCCCAACCGCAAGGGGCCCGTATGGATGACCGAGGGAACGGCCGTCTATGCGGATCGCGTCTACGACGGCGTCGCCGATCCCGACTCGACACCGGAGGCCGCCCTGGAGATCGAACGCCGCAACAGCTCGAGAAAGGTGGCTTCTACTGTCTCCACGCTCGCGCGTGTCGCGACCGGCGATACCTTCAGGATCCCAAGTGAAGAGCCGCTCAACTACAGCCTCGGATTCCTCGCGGCTGACTGGCTCGTCGCGCATACGAGCGAGCGAGCCATTGCCGAGTACTACCGCCTGGTCTCCGAGAGCGAGCGCTGGGATGTCGCGTTCGAGGCGGCTTTCGGCGTCGATGTCGATGACTTCTACTCCGCGTTCGAGATATATCGCGCCGAGGCCGCGCCCCCGCTGCCCCACCTCACCGACGGCGACGGCCCGGTCGCCGTCTTCCTGGGAGATGTGTCGCCGGGCACCCGCGCGGCCATCCAGGCGGAGATGTCCGGCGTGCAACGGTTCCTCATCGATCGCTTCGCCGCAGAGCCCCCCGGCTACACCGTCTACGTCGGTGCCGACGCGGAGTCGGTTCGGGGCATCAACGAGCGGTTCTTCTCGCCTCGAAACGGCGAATACGCGTGCGGTAGCCGTCTCCCCGGCGTTCTCGTCTACGAGACGAGTTGCCTCCGGCACCTGACGGACAACCGGTTTGTCAGTGCGTACTTCAGCGTGCTGCACTACAACATCCACCACGCGGGCCCGGTTCCGCCGTGGCTCGCATTCGGGGCGTCGGAATACGTGCTGACCGCGTATCGCACGGCGAGCGGACGCGCTTCCCATGACGAGAAGCTCCTGTCGAGCGCCGAGGCGGCGCAGCAGTCGGGCGTCTCGCTCCGAGAGCTCGATACGCCCGAGGTCTGGGACCGGACGGACGGCAGCGTCGTGCGTGCGTTCATGTTCCTCGCGGTCGACTGGCTCGCGCGGCACGCCGGCGAGGCCGCGATCTTCGAGTTCTACCGTGCTCTCCCTCCCATACCACCGAGGGGGGTGGAGTCGGCTTGGACCTGGGAGGACGCGTTCGAGTCGGCCTACGGCATCACGATCGGTGAGTTCCACGAGTCGTTCGACGCCTACCTGGCCGGGCTCACGTTCCCGTAGCGCGCTCCCGCCCCCGGGTGTGTGTGGACACGGGCGATCCGGCGGATCGCGGCGAACGGAGCGCTGAGGACCGCCGCGGGAACGACGTCGACGGGGCCCGCCGCCCAGCCGGATTCCTGGCTACGGCCGTCAGCGCCCCTCACCCTCCGGCGCCCCGTCGCTCTTCGCGAGGAGCGCCGTGCCGTGCGGGAGTCCGCCCGCGTGGAGCTCCCGGAAGGCGCGGTTCACGGGCGCCGGCGCGCCCACGATGTAGGGGACGAAGGCGCCCTCGTGCGTCGCGTAGAGGGCCGTGACGTGACGCTCCCTCGCGCACGGCCCGAGCGCCTGAAGGCTCCCGCCATCGTAGCGGACGAGGCTGAAGCCCGCCGCGACCTCGCCCCGCAGGCACTCGGGCCAGGGCGGCTCGTCCCGAGCGCCCGGGGGCGCCGGCGAGGGCGGTCCGTCGCTCCTCGCGATGAGCAGCGTCCCCGGGAGGAGACCCGACGCGTAGAGCTCCACGAAGGGGCGGTTCACCGGCGCGGGCGCGCCGAGGATGTAGGGGACGAACGAACCGCCGTCGGTCGCGTAGAGGGCGGCGACGTGCCGCTCCCGGGCGCAGCCCTCGAGCTCCTCGACGCTCCCGCCCCGGTGCGCCAGGAGGCTGAAGCCGACGCCGACGGCGCCCGCGAGGCAGGGCTCGCCCGCCGCCTGCTCGATGCGCACGCGGTAGGCGAGGCTGCGGCTGCGGTCCGGGGAGGTCACCGTCACGGTGATCTCCGCGCCGTCCCTGACCAGCGCCTGGTGCCCGGGCGAGCCGGTGTCGGCGTCGGCGGGCGTGACCGTCACGATCGCCCCCGGCCGCGCCGCCTTCGCCTCGACCGTCGCCTCGATCACGCCGGCGCGCGCGACGCCCCGGTACTCGCGCCGCGCCGGCGAGAAGGCGCCCAGCTCGACGTCCGGGAGCGCGAGCGAGGCGAGCCGGGCGTCCGAGGTCGCGGGCATGCGATGGCCGTAGACGCGGGCGTCGACTTCGTCCGCGACGTAGATGACGGCGCCGCCCGACCAGATGCCGCGCGGGCTGTTGTTGCGGGCGCGGGTGAGCGACGCGATGTCCTCGTCCGGGAGGCGCAGCAGCACGCCGCGCGCCGCCTCCTCCCCCGCGAGCGGGAGGTGCGGCAGGCGGTAGGCGACGAGGCTCGTCGCGCCGTCGCCGGAGACCCAGATCGCGAAGCCGTCGGAGGAGACGCCGCGCGGCTCCCCGCCCTCGGGGTCGAGCGCGTACTCGCCCCGGAGCGCGGCGCTCCCGGCCTCGTAGGCGAAGAGTGCGTTCCGGGCGCCGTCGACGACCCAGAGCGCCCCTGCGCCCCACCAGAGCCCTCGCGCGTCGCCGTTGCGGTGGTCGAGCACGATGTCGCGCCCCGGAGAGCGCTCCCCGGTCCCGAGGTCGTAGGCGTAGAGGCGGTCGCGTCCCGAGGCGGAGAGCCACACCATCGTCCCGTCGGAGGCGATGCCCCACGGCTCGAGGATCCCCCCGTCGAGCGCGAGCGCAGGCCCATCGAGGCGCTCCCCGCCCGCGAGCGAGTAGGCGGAGACGCGGGCGCCCGAGTCCGCGCCCGCCTCCACGACCCAGAGCGTTGAGCCGTCCGACCAGAGGCCCCGGTGCCCGCCCTGCGCGGGGCCCGGTCCCTCGATCTCGTGCGTGACGGCCCACTCGGGGCCGGCGTCCGCGCCGGCGTCGCCCGCGGGGAGCGGCCGCCCGCCGACCTCTACCGTCACGGCGATGCTCGCGCGCGCCCCCTCGGGGTCGGTCGCCGCCACGCGCATCTGGTAGGTGAGCCGGTCCCCGGGCTCCCACGAGGCGCGCTCGCCGACGCGGATCTGTCCCGTGTGCCGATCGATGGCGAAGCGGCTCGCGCCGCCTCCGGAGAGCTCGTACGTGAGCGGGTCGCCGTCGGGATCGGTCGCCCGGACCGGCGCCCCGACCGCCGCGCGCACGTGCGCCCCGGCGCCGAGCGAGCGCCGCGCCGACGCCTCCCCGAAGGCGGGGGCGGCGTTCGGAGGGCCCGCCTCCGCGCCGGCGACGACGACCTCGACGCGCCGCGTCCCGGCGAGGCCGCCCGGATCCTCGGCGCGCGCGGTGAGATCGTAGCGCCCGACCGGGGCGGCGCCGGTCGGGCCTCGCGGGCCGGGCCGCTCCCGGAAGCGCAGCTCGCCGCCGTCGATCGTGAAGTGCCCGTGATCCGGCCCGAAGAGCGACCAGGTCACGGCCTCCCGCTCCGGATCGTCGGCGGTGTAGAGGCCGACGGGCCCGGTCGAGCCCTCCTCGAGGAGCGCCTGAACGGGCCCGCCCAGAAGGGGTCCCTCGTTCACGTCGGTCACCGTGACCGTCACGTCGAGGCGGCCGGTCCCGGAGCCGTCGTCGGCTGAGACGCTCACCCAGTAGACGTTGTCCGAGTCGGCGTCGCGGGGGTGCTCGTGATCGGGGGGCGAGGCGAAGGAGAGGACGCCCGAGCGGCTGATCCGGAAGCGCTCGGCGTCCTCGCCGAGGAGCGACCACGAGGCGTCCGGGCTCCGCGGGGCGCCGTAGCTCCCCACCGCCCGCGCGCCGTTCTCGGGGTAGTGGATGTCCTCGCCCCCGGAGAGCGCGATGGTGCCGGCCTGCTGCGCGCGCGCTGCGCCTGACGCGAGCCCGAGCACGGCGAGCGCCGCCAGGGCGGAGATCGTGGCGCGGGATCGACGCACCGGCGCCTCCTCGGCCCCGCCCGACCGGGGCCCGGCGCGGCCGGCACAGCGTACACGCGAGCCGCTCCCCGGACTTGAACCCTCGCCCCGCCCGCGCGGTCTCGGCTAGGGTTCCCCGTGTCATGCCTCAGAGGCCGATGAGACGGCGTGCGCCGCTGTGGGCCGGCTCCGCCTGGACCGGGCCCCGCCGCCCGGCGGTCGCGCGCCCGGCCCCCCCGGCCCGGGCGCAACGCGGCCGCCGGCTCCGCTCCGGGGCGGGCCCGGCCGCCCGCGCGGCCTGCGCCGTGGCCGTCGCGCTGCTCCTCGCCGCGGGCGCGCTCGCGGCGCGCCCGCAGCCCGCGGCGGCGGAGTCCGGGGAGGCGGCGGGCGAGGCGGCGGCCGCCACGACGCTCCACCCCGGGTGGAACATGGTGGCCTGGCTGGGGCCCGGGGCCGAGGCCACCGAGCTCTTCGACGCGATCCCCGAGCTCGAGATCGCCTTCGCCTGGGACGGCCCGTCGCAGCGCTACCGGCGCCTCTCGCGGGAGAGCGCGCCCCGGAGCGGCCTGACCTGGCTCACGCCCGGCATGGGGCTGTGGCTACGCCTGGGGGGCGACGCGGCGGTCGAGTGGACGTAACCGCTCCCCGCGGACCGCCTCCTGCTCTCGCTCCACGGCGGGTTGAACCTCGTGGGGTGGTCCGGGGACGACGGCGCCCCCGTCGCGGAGGCGCTCGGGCGCTTCGGGGGGGCGCTCGTCCGCGCCTCGCGGTGGGACGCCTCGAAGCAGGCCTACGTGCGCTACCGCCCCGGCGCCGCGGAGGCGGAGAACACGCTCGCCGCGCTCGACCGGGGGGACGCGCTCTGGGTCGAGCTGGCCGAGGGCGCGCGCTGGTGGCAGTCCCGCGCGGCCGTCGTCCACTACGCCTTCCCCGACGACGTCACCGCCGAGCAGGAGGCCGGCATCCGATGGGGCATGGCCGACTCCGTCGCCTTCTTTGCGGAGCGCTACGGGGTCTGGGAGCCCGACCTCCAGCTCCTCTTCAACCCCGACCTCCCCCACCGCGCCGGCGCCTCGCCGCTGACGGTCTGGATCCGCAACCCCGTCGGCCCCTGGGAGTACCAGGATCTGCTCGCGAGCACGATCGCGCACGAGTACTTCCACGTGCTGCAGTACCAGCTCCGCGAGGGCGGTCCCATCACCGGACCGTCGCCGGCGTGGATGACGGAGGGGACGGCGACCTTCGGGGCCGGCCTCTACGAGCGCGACCGCTCGGGCCTCGACGCCGAGCTCCTCCACCTGGATCACTGGCGCCGGGGGATCCGCGCCACGAGGCCCCTCGCCGAGTACGAGGACTCGGAGGCCTTCTACGGCGACCGGGGGCCGAACTACTACCTCGGGGCGCTCGCCGTCGAGTGGCTCGCGGGGCATGCCGCGTCGGGGGCGGACGAGACGTTCGGGCCGGCCGATGCGGCCTGGACATCGCGGCTGGCGGACGAGGGTTCCCACCTCTCGTACTACGGCCTGCTCTCCTCGTCGCCGGGGTGGCCCGACGCCTTCGAGGACGCCTTCGGCCTCGCCCCGGACGTCTTCTACGCGAGGTTCGACTCCTACCTCCACGCGCTCGCCCGCGCCTTCCTGCCCCACCTCGCCGACGACGTCGACGAGGTGGTCGTGGCCGTCTCCGGCCCGGCGGCGGCCGAACAGGTCGCGGCCGTCCGCGACGAGCTCTCGCGCGTGCAGTCGTTCTTCTCCGAGCGCTTCGGGGCCCCGCCGGTCGACTACACCCTCCACCTCGCGGGGGACGACGAGTCGGCCGCCTGGGCGGGGCGGCGGGTGCTCGGAGCCGCGAGCCAGGGCCGGTTCTGCGGCTCCTCGTCGGTGGGGCTCGCCGCCGCGCACGTCGTCAACCTGAGCTGTTCCCACTCCGACGACAGCTTCCGCTCGTATCACTTCCGGCAGCTCCGCGAGGAACTGGCGCCGTGGCGTTCCCTGCCGCCCGTGGAGCACGGAGACCGCTACGGCCCCTGGTGGCTGGTCCACGCCATCGATGCCTACGTGCACGACGCCTACGGTGCGGCGTCCGGTCGGGAGGCCCTGGGCGAGATCCGGGCGGAGCGACACCGCCGCGCGCGCGGCGTCGAGGAGCCGCTTTTGGCCCTCGCCACGGGGGAGGACGCGAACAACGCGGGCTACGGGTCGGCGCGCGCCCTCGCCTTCGTGGCGGGCGAGTGGCTCGCGAACCGCGCCGGGGAGCCGGCCCTCCTCGACTACTACCGGCAGCTGCCGTCCGCGGCCGGCTGGGAGAAGGCCTTCGAGGCCGCCTTCGGACTCTCAGTCGAGGAGTTCCACGCCTCGTTCGAGGAGCACCGCGCCGAGGCGGCCCCCGGCCTGCCCCGCCTCGTGGGCCGCGTCCTCGGCCCTGACGGGGAGCCCGCGGGCGGGGTCGAGGTTCGCGCCATTCCCCGGGACCGGCAGCCCCACGCGAGCGCGGAGACCCGCGCGGACGGCACGTTCTCCATGAGGGTCCACGGGGGGCGCTTCCTGCTCGAGATCCACGCGGACTCCCCCGGCGGACGCCAGGACATCGGCTGGTACGGCCCCGACGACGGGTTCAGCCTGGTGCGGAGCCGGGCCCACGTCGTCGAGGTCGCGGACGACGACATCTCGGGGATCGCCATCCAGATCCCCGAGATCGACTGGCGCCGCATCGAGGGCGTCCTGCGCGGCCCGGGGGGCGAGCCGGTTTCCGGGGTCTTCGTCGACGCCTTCCCGCTCGGCGACTATCCCGGTCCCTACGACCAGACCGACGAGCAGGGCCGCTTCACCATGTTCGCGGCCGGCGGCACCTTCCGTCTCGACCTCTACGCCGATACCCCCGCCGGCCGCCAGCGCGTTGGCTTCTACGCCGAAGGCGACGGCTTCACTCCCGTGTACCGGGGGGTCGCGACCGTGGACATCAACGACCGGGACGCGACCGGCATCGTCATGAACCTACCCGTCTCCTCCGTCTCCGAGTGGTACCGGCTCGAGGGCGTCGTGCTGGGTCCCGGCGGGGAGCCCGTTGCGGGCGTCTCCGTTGACGCCTACCCGGTCGGGGAGCACCCGGGCCCCCAGGACCGGACCGATGGGGCGGGCAGGTTCAGCATGTGGGTGCTCGGCGGCTCGTTCGAACTCCACCTCTCCTTCCAGTTCCCCGACGGACACCGGCGCATCGGCTCCTACGGGGAGGGCGACGGCTTCGCGGCGATGGACGAGCCGGCGGGGACCATCCACATGCGAGGTCAGGACGTCACCGACGTCGTGATCCGGCTCCCGTTCGACCCCGCCGCCACCGAGTAGCGGGGCGGCCGCGCGGCCGCGTCCGGGCATATATCGCGCTGGAACGCGCCTCGCACTCCAGGCCGGCGCGCACCGCGGCGATCTCCTCCGGCGGCGGCGCAGCGCGCTCTGCCACCGCCGTGCACTCCCGGTGGCCCGGGACAGCACACCGCGTACCTCGGGGGGCGCACGTCACGTCGCGGCGCGCACGCACGGCAAGGGACACCACGGGGTTGGCCCCGGCGCCCATCACCCCGGCCGCCGCGCCGCGTCGGGCGGGGCGCGATTCAGCGCCCCTCCGCCTCGACCCCCGGCGGTCCGTCGCTCTTCGCGAGCAGGTAGCTCCCCCGCGGGATGCCGTCCGCGTAGAGCTCGGCAAAGGCGCGGTTGACGACGGCGGGTGCACCCACGATGTAGGCGACGAAGGCGCCGCCGCTGGTGGCGTAGAGCGCGGTGATGCTCCGCTCCCTAGCACACGGCTCGAGCCCCTCCAGGCTCCCGTCCTCGTACCGGAGGAGGCTGAAGCCCCGTGCGACCTCGCCGCGCAGGCACTCCGGCCAGGGGGGCTCCTCCGGCTCGACGGCGGCGGCGGGCGAGGCCGGGCCGTCACTCCTCGCGATCAGGGGCGTCCCCGGGGGGAGGCCCGCGGCGTAGAGCGCATGGAAGTCGCGGTTCACGGGTGCGGGCGCGCCCAGGATGTAGGCGACGAAGGCGCCGCCGTCGGTCGCGTAGAGGGCGGTGACGTTCCGCTCCCTCGCGCACGGCTCCAGCTCGTCGAGGCTCCCGCCGCGATGCGTCAGGATGCTGAAGCCGGCGTCGACGGCGCCCGCGAGGCAGTCCGGTGCGGAGACGCTCCCGCCGGGCTCCTGGGCGCGAACGTCGCCAGCCGCGCACGCGAGGACGGCGAGGGACGCCAGCGCGGACGTGAGGACGCGGCCTGCGTGCACCGGCGCCTCCTCGGCCCTCTCCCGAACGGTCCGCGGTGGGACTGACGCCCTCCGGCGGCGAGAGCGCCCGCCGGCCGCCTCCGGCGCAGCGTACATCGGCGGCGCAGGCCGTTGCGAAGGGGGCCGGGCGCCCGGGTCCGGGGATCGCCGGAGCGGGGGATCTTTAGCCGCAGGAGGTCGCCGTGCTCGGCGGGGAACCTCACCGCCGGGCCCGTTCTCGTGGAGCCGGGAGTCGATCGGGCCGGTCGCCCGCGCGGAGCGGATCGCACTGCCGATCCCACTCTAGTGGAGTGCCGTTCGACGGAAGCGGTCGCCCGCGCGGACGAGGGTCAGGGACGCGCAGCTGACGCGGAGCTGCCGGATTCCGGCGGCGCCGCCTCGGCGCGGTACGCCTCGAACGCCTCGTGGAAGTCGGCCGCGCTCATCCCGAACGCGGCCGCGACCGACGACTCCCAGCTCGCCGTCCTTGGCAGCGGGCGGGGATACGCGAAGAGGGCCGCCTCGCCGGCGTGCTCCGCCAGCCGGACGCCCGCGCGGGAGGCCAGGGCCCAAGCCTCCCGGTACCCCGCCGCGCTGGCATCGTCCGCGAGCTCGAGGCTCGCGAGCGCGGGCGTCACGCCCGTCGCGCGCGCTGCCTCCTGGGACTCGAACTCCTCGAGCGTCGCCCCGCCGCTCGTCGCCTCATAGGCGTGCTCGGCGTAGCTCCAGATCGCCACGCGCAACCACCAGGGGCCGCGACGGTTGAGCCCGTCCTCGGTCGGAGGCAGGGACGACCAGGGCGCCAGCCGCGACCGCACATACTCGTAGTGGTGGCGGTCGAGACGATGGGGGGCCTCAGACCGGCAACCCAGATCGACGACGACCACCGCGGCGATGCCGCTCGATCCGCTGCTACAGAAGTTCTCGTCCGGCGCAACGCCGAACGCGCGCAGGTGCGCCTCCGCCACGGGGTCGGGACCTGCTGCGACGTAGACGGTGTAGTCGGCGGGTCCTGAGCCGAAGCGCTTCGCGAAGAAGGCCTGGACGCCCTCGAACGCGGCCCGCACCGCCGTCTCCGTCTCGGCGGCGACCCCCCCGACGACGACGAGCAGCGGTGCGTCCTCGTCGTCGCCGAGGTGGGGGTAGCGCGAGGTCGTCAGCGCGTCGCGGTACGCCCGAAACGAGTCGTAGAAGTCGTCCGGCGACAGCCCGAAGGCGGTCTCGAACGCCGCTTCCCAGTCGCCGGCGGACGGGAGGAGATCGTAGTACGCGATATGCGTGGCGCGGTCGGGGAGAGCGTCCGACCATCCGGGAGCCATGGGGGCGAAGGTCTCCGCGGGGTCGGCCGCGGCGTAGCCGGAGAGCCACTCGACGGCGAGCGCGCCGAGGCTGTAGGCCGGGCCCGATTCGCCGTAGAAGCGCCGCGACAGGGTGAGGTCGTCGAGCTGCTCCTCCACGGTCAGGGAGCGCCGCAGGTGGGCCAGCCTGAGTGCCTCGGGGGTCGTGCCCCATTGCTCATGACGGTAGAGCCCCTCCGCGTAGGTCGCCGATCCCTCCGTCATCCAGCGGGGCGACGGGTCGCGCACATACGGGGAATACCCGCCCAAGTGCCTCTGCAGAACGTGGAAGTACTCGTGCGCGAGCGTCACGTTGAGGAGCGAGTCGTTCAGGGCGCGGGGGCCGATCAGGATCTCGCCTGCCCGTGCTGCCGCGAAGAACTCTAGGTCGAGGTCGACCGTGACCGTGAACTCCGGCGGTCGGATCGCGTACCGCTCGGCGAAGAACGTGACCACGCTCGCCATGTAGTCGGGGATCGACGTCTGTCGCTCGGCGGGCACGCTCTCCGGGAAGAAATAGTCGACGCCGGGAGCCCCGGACTGCCACCAGCGGGCATCGGCACTGAGATCCACCCACAGCCCGTCGCCGCGGCGCAGCTCGTCCAGCGTGCTCGCCGCGGCGCCTGAGCCCGGGCGGTAGCGGTCGTATCTTCGCGACTCCGCGTCCCAGTGCGACGCCGAGACCAGCGACGCCCCGAAACGCGCGAGCGCCTCCCCGGTCTCCGTGCCGTCGGCGCCGCCCCAGCCGACGAGGTTCCGCCCGGCTCGCAGCGACACCAGGACGCCCCCGGGAGCGACTGTCTGCGTCCACGCCACCGGCACGTCGCCGCCGAGTTCGAGCCAGAGCCCCATGCCGGGCTCGAGCGTCCTGAGGCCGTGCTGGCTCACACTCGTGCGCGTCCTGCGCTGGTAGCGCTGATGCTCCGCGTCCCACGCCGACGCCCGCCGCAGCGCCGGGACCTGCTCCCACAGATCGGTCGCCGGGGCCTCGGGGCCGAGCCAGGCGACCATGTTCCAGCCGGGCCGGAGCACGGTCGTGACCACCCCGGGGTCGTCCGCGGCCGCCGCCGCGGGCGCCGGCGTGCCCGACACCAGCACGACGAGCACGAGGGCGGCGAGAGCCACGGCAAGGATGTGACGGGACCGGGGCAGCATGCCGCCTCGCCTCAACGATCAGGAACCGCGAGCAGGATAGGCGGCGGCACGCGTGTGTAGGCGAGCCCGAGCGCGGCGAGCACCGGTGCCGCATGCCCTCCCGGCACGCGCGGCCGCACGCCCGCTACTCCGGGCAGGCTGAGAGGCCCAAGGCCTCCAGGTCGGTGTCGCTCGCGCCCAGCAGAGCCTGCGGAACGCAGCCCGTCAGCTCGTTCCCGCCCAGCCGGAGGATCTGCAGCCGGAGGAGCTCGCCGAGCTCGGCGGGGATCTCTCCCGTGAGCTCGTTGTCGCTGAGCGAGAGTCCGCGCAGCCGGAGGAGCTCGCCGAGCTCGGCGGGGATCTCTCCCGTGAGCTCGTTACCGCTGAGCCACGGGTACCAGAGGATGCCCAAGTTGCCGAGCTCCGCCGGGATCTCGCCGGAGAGCCGGTTCGCGTCGAGCTGGCGCGACCAGAGGTTGCCCAGGTTGCCGAGCTCGGGCGGGATGGGGCCCGTCAGCCGGTTCCGGTCCAGCCGCAGGTAGAAGAGGTTCGCGAGGTTGCCGAGCTCGGGCGGGATCTCCCCGGTGAGCGCGTTCCCATCGAGCCGGAGAATCCGCAGCTCCGAGAGCGCGCCGAGCTGCGCCGGGATGCTGCCCGACAGGCCGCGCGAGGGGAGCTCCAGTTTCAGGACGCGTGCCGCCTGCCCGGTCGCGGGGGCGCCGACGGTGCTCCCCTCCCACTCCGCGAC
>VYDC01000090.1:0-9919 GCA_009843585.1 Chloroflexota bacterium
CTAGTCAATGGCCCCTCCGCCCCCGTGCCGATCCTGCGACGGCCAGAGGAAACCGGAGGACTCATCGCTCGCGCTGTCCCGACGCGCTTCAGGTCGCCTGCTCTCGTCGCCGATCTGACGGCGGATCGCGCGCAGCTCCGCCATCACCTCGGCGATGTCCGAGCGCTCTCGCTGGTCCTGTTCGACGAACCACGATGCCACGTTGGCGGTGAGCACACCGAAGAGCCCGATGCCGAGGAGCATCAAGAACGTCGCGATACCGCGCCCGACGTGCGTGACGGGAGCCACGTCGCCGTATCCGACGGTCGTGATGGTCGCGAGGGACCACCAGACGGCGTCGTCGAACGATTGAATGGTGCCACCCGCAGTTCGCTCGGCGTAGAAGACGACAACGGCCGCCGCGATCGGTCCACTCGCCGCGAGAGCGACGCTCGTGCGCACGCCCCGACGCAGGGAGATCGCCCGAAACGTCCATAGCGCTCGCGCCAGAAACAACAGGGCTCTGGCTGAGCGGAGCATCCGCAGCGGCCTCAGGAACGGAAGGACCACGATCAGCACGTCGATCCAGTGGTGGGCGATGTACCGGATGCGCGTGCCACGCGCGAGAAAGACACGGATGGAGAACTCGGCGGCGAAGACGCCCCAGATGAGCCAGTCCAGCGCGAGGACCACATCCTCGGGCCGATTCCCGAGGTCCCACACGAGCGGGGCAAGCAGCAGCGGCACCATTGCGATCGCGAGGAAGAGGAGGGGGAGTTCTGTCGCCCTCTCGAACCTGGTCAGCCGCTCGTCCGTCGTCATCCTTCACGCCTCACCATGACCCCCGTCCCTTGGCATCACCTGTTGCGCCGAGAACTAGCTGCGTGTGCCTGCCCCACGCGACGACGACGCGGGATTCTATACCCACGGTCGAACGACTAGGTAGCTTTCCGCCCAGCCAGTCGCAGCGACGAGCGGTCGGGAGGGGCGAGGCGGGTTCGCCGAGCCGGTCATCCGCGCTGAAGATGACCTTCAGTTTGGTGCGCTGAGGCTCGAGGTCCCCAGTTTGGGCCGCTTGCATTCCAGTCTGCTGCTCTCGCCCGCGCGCGAGGAGATCACGGTCGAGGCGATGCTGCCGATCGCGCCCTCAGGGGGCCACGGATCTCCGCTGCGTCGCCGGGCAGGCGAGGCCGCCGCGTGGGGCGACGCTTCCCCAAGTCGCCAGGGCTGCTGTTGTCCTGGTTGCTATCAAATCACGAGAAGCTGATAGCAAACTGAGAATTGCCCTGTGGTGGCTGGGCGTCGTCGCCCCCCTGACCGGTCCGGTACAACAGCCTACGATATGATAGTTTGATATCAATTCGACATAGGTTGATGGAACGGTGAGAGTTTGATCGTGAAGATCCCGCAGACGCCTCCGCCGATGCCAGATCTGCTCGTGAAGCTCGCCGGCGAGCCCGGCCGGCTGGCGACGGTACTCGGCGAGGGTCGCCCCGTCGACGCCAAGGGCCGCTATCTGCACTGGGACGAGCTGCGCCGCCGCCGGCCTCCCGATGGCCTCACTCTCGAGGACTGGTGGCTCAGCACGGCGATCGCACGCCAGGGGATCGCTCGATCCCTGCCGCTGACCGATGTCGATGAGCAGCCCTTCCGCTTCAGCAACATCGACCGCATTCAGGAACTGGTCCACCGCATCGACCAGCAGGCGAGCGGACGGATCCTTGCCGACGAGGTGGTGACGAGTCTCCAGTCGAGCAATCGCTACGTCATCAGCTCGCTCCACGAGGAGGCGATCACGTCAAGCCAGCTCGAGGGTGCGAGCACGACGAGACAGGTCGCCAAGGAGATGCTGCGCAGCGGTCGCCGCCCGCAGGACCGCAGCGAACAGATGATCCTGAACAACTTCGAGGTTCTGCAGGCTGCCGCCTCGCTGGCGGCCGACGGCGCTCCTCTGACACCCAGCGACGTGCTCGACCTGCATCGCGCCGTCACCCGCGACACGCTGGATGACGAACGCGACGGCGGACGGTTGCAGCGTCCCGGCGACAATCGCATCGCCGTGGTCTGGTCGGACGGGACCGTCCTGCACTACCCACCGCCCGCCGAGGCGCTCCCCGGTCGCCTTGAGCTCCTCTGCGAGTTTGCCAACGGCCGCAGCGGCGAGGGCTTCATCCACCCCGTGGTGCGCGCGATCGTGCTGCACTTCGCGCTCGCCTACGACCATCCCTTCGTCGACGGCAACGGGCGGACGGCCCGTGCCCTCTTCTACTGGTCGATGCTGCGTTCCGGTTACTGGCTGACGCAGTACCTGTCGATCTCCAGCATCCTTCGCGTAGCGCCCGCGAAGTACGTCAGGTCGTACCTGCACGTCGAGACCGATCGCGGCGACCTCACGTACTTCGTGCTCCACCAGCTCGCGGTCATCGAGCGTGCGATCGAGAGCCTTCAGGCGTATCTCTCGCGCAAGATGGAGGAGCAGCGGCTCGCCGAGCGGCTCCTCCGCGGCAGCCCGCATCTCAACCACCGCCAGATCGTGCTCGTCGGCGACGCCATGCGCGACCCGGACAGCTGGTTCACGATCCAGGCGCAGGCGCGACGTCACCGGGTCACTTACGCCACCGCCCGCGCGGATCTGCTCGGCCTGGAGGCGCTCGGGCTCTTCGTCAAGACGCGTATCGGCAAGAAGTTTGTGTTTCGTCCCGGCGCCGATCTCATGGCGCGCTTTGGCTCCAGCCGAGTGGCTGGCGGTGCGGGCGGGATGCCCCGCGGGTCGCAGTCGTAACGCCCGTCGGAACGCGAATGGCTCGAACAGCCAGGATGTGTCGCGCGGAAGGGCATCTTGCGTCGACGATGACCTTCAGTTTGATGAACTGGGGGTCGAGAAGGTGCGCACGAGACTCTGAGTCTGCCGCTCGCACGGGCGACATGCCATTGTCCGCGCCGCCTCGCGGGCGCTTCGTCGTTTGCTTCCCGGCGTGAGCCGCAGGCGTCCTCACTCCGGCTCCCGGTCCGGATCGGACTTGTGGCACCGGCCTGCGGGAGCCGAAAGGCCACGCGGTCTCCCATGTCGTGCCGCGCCGCCTATCCGCGCCGTGGCTGGTAGTCTCGAGGCGGGTCTCGGTCAGCGTGCGCCCGGGCGTCCGCCCGACCAATTGGCTGGCGAGCTTCTCCACGTCGTAGCTCGGCCACAAGTAGGGGGACGAGGGATCGACGCCCGCGGGCGCCCATGCCCTCCTGGCCAGACGATAGAGATTCTGGCCGTCGATCAGGACGAGAGCGCGTACAAATGAACACCCGCCCGGGGACGGGACCTAGGGTCGCCGCCCAGCGGGCGGGGATGAGATGAGACGACGATATCTCTCACGAAGACGCGGGTCAAAGCTGCTCGTCGCAGGGCTCACGCGTACCATCTCGAACTCGCCGCGTCCTTGTCCTCGGTGATCAGGATGCGCTCTTCGGCGAGCGCCGCGGCGAGCAGCTCATCATCGGAGGCGCGCGGCATCGCTTCGAGTGCCGACATGACATCGTGGCCCTGGCCGGTAAGCGCTTCGTGCATGCTGCGGGACGCGGCGCATGCGTCCAGCAGAAACCTCACAGGCCGCTGACGGGGACGCGGTCGTGCACGTCTTCACCGGTGATCGAGCGGTGTGCGTACAGCAGGCACGCTCGGATGTCCTCCGGCTCGAGCAAGGGGTACTCGCGCAAGATCGTCTCCTCCGAGTCGCCCGCCGCGAGCATGGCCAAGACATGCTCTACGGCGATGCGCATATTGCGGATGATCGGCTTCCCGCCGAAGACGTCGGCGCGCACCGTGATGCGGTCCAGCAGGTCGGCCGGGCTGGTGATCGTTTCACCTCAGTTCGTCGTTGCGCCACCGTCGCGCGTCCAGCAGCGTGGCGTCCGGCAGGCGCCTCTCGTCGCTGCCTGCGGGTGGAGGGCCGACGGGGCGTCCGCTGGCTGACCCCTGCGGTACATGGTAGCGCGCGTCTCACGCCGCCGACCCGGCCGCCGGCTCCGTTGTCCCCGCGCCGTCGACTCTCAGTTTGACACGCTGGGGGTCGAGGTGGGCAGGGCGATCTGGGCGCTTCGGCGAGACTCAATGTTGCGTCGGGACGTCGCCGTGGCAGGTTCGCGAGTGCACCACACTTGCCGCCTGGCGGGGACCCGTGAGGAGAGACGTTCGGGCTCGCGCCTCGACCGCTACGGCCATGGGGTGTCTAGCCGCGCCCGATCACCCCGCACGCGATACGAGCGCCCGCCGATGCCACGTCTAGGTAGTCGTCGGGCTCGGCGTGCACGATGAACGCCGACCCGTCCTCATCGAAGAGCGAGTGGTCCGGGCCAGCATCGAGGGTAATGGCGGTGGTGAAGTAGTCCGCGCGCGCGTTGCCGCCCTCGCCGACGTGGATGTTCGGAAGGTCGCCGGCGTGAGGGCCGTCCTCATGCAGGAAGCCGTGCGGTTCCCCGCCGGGGGCGAAGTGGCTGCCGGCGGCCGTGAAGTCGGGCGAGCAGGCGCCGGTCCCATGGATGTGGAAGCCGTGCGCCCCGGGGGAGAGTCCTCTCACCTCGGCAGAGATGAGGACGCCGGTCGCCGTCTGCGTCAGCGTCACTTCGCCCATCACCCGGCCGTCCGGCGCGGCGAGCGTCGCGCGGGCGGTCGCGCCGACTCCCCGCGGTGAATCGTCACCGCCGCATGCAGCCGCCGCGAGGAATGCAAGTGCGACGAGAAGTAGCTGCCGGGCGCTTGGCACCTGTGCACCTCGTTCCGTGATCATCGGAAGGGGTCGCGCAGCGACCCCTTCCAGCTCCCCGACAATTGTATGGCGGCGGACGGGGCCAGATGGACGCCGACTGAAATCGGGTCCGCAGGGCCGCCGGCGAGAGGCGGCTACCGGCCTGTGAAGCAGCAAGTCACCCCTGAGGCTGGATGCGGACATCCTCGCTTGGTCAGGGCCCATGCCCGTGACGGCCGTGGATACCAGACGGACATCAACAAGGCACTCCGCGAACATGTACGTAGGACAGCCCGTTCGACCTAGTGCCGATTGCCACGGTCGACCTCTCACCAGTCGTCCCCGACCGGGTATGGCTCAACGGGGAGTAGCGGGTCTAGTCGGAAGTCCATCTCGCGTCCCCGTGGTCCGTTCCTCGCGTGGTGGTCGCGCACAAGCATGCCTAAATAGGGTGTGTTGCGTACGTGCGCAATGTCATGTATAACGGCAACTATGCAGGTTCCGCGTGAGCAACTGGCCATCCGACAGGCGGTAGAGCGCCTCGCCGAAATCCTGGGCGCCCCCGACCTCACCGAGGACGCCGGGTTCGAGGTGCCTGCCCGCAACGGTCGTGTTCCTGACGCAGTCCTCAGGGTTCACGGTCATTGCTTCGCTCTCGAATGGAAGAGGTCGGGGTCCGCCGCCGTTGTCGCTGGTGCCATCCGTCAGTTGAGGATGTTCCAGAGCAGCCTCTCCCGCGAAGTGATCCCACTCCTGGCAGTTCCCCACATGGGGGAGGCAGCGCAGGAACTATGCGCTCGCGCCGACCTTGCCTGGCTGGACCTCTCGGGGAATGCACGGATCGTCGTGCCCGGCGTCTTCTATCAGAATCTCGGCAACCCCAGCCTATTCCGCAGGCCTGGACGGCCGGAGAGCGCGTTCGGGCCAAGGGGGTCTCGGGTAGCGAGGCACTTGCTCACTGAGCCTCCCAGGGCGCTCAAGCAGCGTCAGATCGCCTCCGGGGCTGGCCTGAGCGAGGGACACGTCAGCCGGATCGTCCGGAAGCTCCTGGAAGCTGGTCTGGTCGAGCGAAGCGAGGACGGCATTCGTGTCATAGACAGGGGGGCGTTGCTCGACGCCTGGCGGGAGGACTACAGGTTTGACCGACATCACGTGATCCGAGGGCACACCTCCGCTCGTGATGGCGAGTCCCTGACCCGTTCAATCGCCGAAGCCCTGGATCGGGCCGAGTCAGCCTATGCGGCGACCGCGCTCCCCGCGGCCTGGTTGTGGACGCAATACGCGGGATTCCGACTATCGACCGTCTATCTCTCACGCCCCCCCTCGGCAAGAGTCAGGCGGGCTCTCGGGTTTCGTGAAGAGGCTAGGGGAGCGAATACCTGGTTGGTCGTGCCGAACGACGATGGCGTGTTCGATGGAGCGGAGCCTGTGGACGGCATCCGCTGCGTCCACCCGGTACAGGCCTATCTGGACCTGAAGGACCATCCCGAACGCGCAGCAGAGGCTGCTGCGGAACTCCGAAGCAGGCTGCTCGTGCGAGGCAGTGATGACATCTAAGCCAGCTACGCTCGACGGGTACCCCCGAGCGCGGTCGGCCCGTGTTCGGGCGACATGCCTCTACATCGCAACGAAGCTGGGCGACCTAGAACAAGGATGCGTACGACCTCTTCTATGTGTGGAGGGGGGTTGGCATTGACGATGTCGCAGCCAGTCTGACTTCCCTCGAGCCCAGCTCGTACGTCGACGATGCCCTGTCCGTCATTGGGCGGGACTTCCGCGACCACGATGGACCCGGCCCGGTAGCGACGGCGCAGTTCCTTGGAGGTCTCGACGACAACGTGCAGGCGGATGTCGTCGGCTACGCAGACCAGCTACTCCGCTCCTTGGGGCGACTCTGACCGTTGCTTTGGCTGAGCTGTCTCAGGCCGGCGTTCTGCGTCTCGGTTTGGTGCGCTGGAGGTCGAGGAGTCTGATGCGGGCTCTCGGATTGATCCACAAGCCCCCCCTGCTCGGAGAGATTGCCAAGCAAGAAGCGGATAGACGTGCGGTGAGGCCCGTGCTCGAATGGCGATTGGGGGCAGGCCATGGTGCTTCGCGACCTGACAATGCCATCCGAACAGGAGATGCGCGCCGCACTTGCGGTGCGGGACAGGGCTTACGACGGCCGCTTTGTCTTCGCAGTGACCACCACTGGGGTCTTCTGCCGACCCTCCTGCGCCGCGCGGCCCGCTCGACCGAAGAATCAACGGTTCTTCCCGGACGCCGACTCCGCCATAGCTTCGGGTTTCAGGCCATGCAAGCGCTGTCGGCCGACGGAGATCGCGCCGGGGTTGCATGTGCTCGTGGAGGTCGCCCGCTACATCGAGGCGCACGCCGATGAACGCCTGACCTTGGGCGGACTCTCACAGCAGGCGGGCCTGTCGCGGTCGCATCTTCAGCGGGCCTTCAGGGCGGCGTTCGGTGTTTCCCCCAAGGTCTACCAGGACGCGATTCGCATGAAGCACCTAAGGCGGGCACTGAAGGAAGGCGACGATGTCACCGGCGCAATCTTCTCGGCGGGCTTCGGGTCCATCAGTCGAGTCTACGGCGAGGAGATGCGCAGCCTCGGCATGACACCCAGGGCCTACCGCGCTCGTGGCGCGGGAGAGACGATCGCATACGCATGTCGGGCTACGGCGCTCGGCCCAATCGTCATGGGGGCGACTGCACGAGGCGTGTGCTTCGTGCAGTTCGGCGAGGACCTGGAGGACCTTCTCGAGCAGCTGCGCGCGGAGTTCCCGATGGCACGACTCATCGCCTCAGCCGCGCAAGACGCCCCCGAGCTCGACGCCTGGATTGAGGCGCTGGATGCACACATCAGCCAGGGCGCGCCTCGACCCGATCTGCCGCTCGCCATGTATGGGACTGCCTTTCAGACGAGAGTCTGGCGGTTTCTCTTGAGCGTGAGAGAGGGCGATGTGATCAGCTACGGCGATCTTGCGGCGCGGATCGGCAGGCCGAGAGCGGTTCGGGCCGTCGCTTCCGCCTGTGCAGCCAACCGTCTTGGTGTGCTGGTGCCCTGCCACCGGGTATTGCGCGGGAACGGTGAGATTGGCGGCTATCGAGGGGGTGTCGAGCGAAAACGCGCCTTGCTCGATATGGAGCGACGCGATGCAGTGCACATGAGACGAGACGACGAAGCGCCGGGGCGCCTCCGGGGTGTGGCTCCGCCAGCTCCTCGGGTACGCCCTGCTCGACTACGAGGACGAGCACGCGATCGATAGCGTCGGACTGCTGCTGCCGCGGCAGGGTACGAGACCCAGCTGGCCCGTCAGCGAGTTGATCGCCGAGCTCTCCGGGGAGGGCGCTCCAGAGTTCCGCACCCTGCGCGTGCGGTTCCGCCGGATCTGCGAGACGTTGCGGACCGATACGGACGCCGTTCGGGGCGCGAGAGAGGCGGCGGGGGCTCCCCCGCTCGTCGTGAGCTGGCCGAGAGCGCGCCGGAGGACGAGGCGCGGCCGGCACCGCCGGCGGTAGGGTGACCGGACGCGCGTCCTCGCCGATCCCCGACGGGAGGGGCCCGTGCGGATCATCGCCGTGATCGCGGTGCTTGCCTTCTGCTCGCTCTCCTGTGCTGGAGGGGCGGATCGCGTCGAGCTTGTGACTGAGGGGGCCTATCCGCCCTACAACTTCATCAACGACAGGGGTGAGCTCGACGGATTCGAGCGAGAGCTCGGAGACGAGTTGTGTCGGCGCGCCCGGCTCGAGTGCGAGTGGGTGACCGCCGACTGGGAGGGGCTCATCGCCGACCTGGCGAACGGGAAGTACGACGCGATCATGACGGGCGTGACCATCACCGCCGAGCGGGATGCGGTGATCGACTTCACCCAGCCCTACCTTCCGCCCGGTGCGGCGGTCTTCGTGGCGGCGGCCGGTGCCGGCGAGGGAGTCGTCCGGGGCACCGTCGGCGCCCAGGTCGCGACGATCTTCGCCGCCTACCTGTCCGATTCCACCGCCATCGTGAGGGAGTACCCCACAACGCCCGAACTCGTGGAGGCGGTCCTGGGCGGTGAGCTGGACGCGGCCCTCGTGAGCCAGGCGGTCGCGCAGGAAGCCGTCGCGCTGCATGGGGAGGAGCTGGTCACCGTCGGGCCCGGCCTGGCGCTGGGCCTCGGCGTGGGCATCGCCGTCCGCGAGGAGGACGGCGAGCTGCGGCGCAAGCTCGACGAGGCGATCGGCGCGATGAAGGAGGACGGATCGCTCAACGCCCTCATCAGGCGCTGGTTCGGGGCGGGGGCCGCCGCGTTCTGAGTAGGGCGCGGCGCCATGTCGTTCCGAGGAGGCTCGGCGCGCGTCACGTTGAACACCGACACGCACGTCTTCGACGAGAACCGCCGCCGGGCCGCGGAGCGGATGGACGCCGCAGTCGGCGCCAGAGCCGGGTGGGACCACGAACGTGACCACGAGCGCCGGATCCGGGTCGTCGGCGCCGATCCTGGGTTCGAGAGTGGTCGGGGAGACAGGATTTGAACCTGCGACCTCCTGACCCCCAGTCAGGTGCGCTGCCAGGCTGCGCCACTCCCCGATCGCGGTTCGGAGTCTAGCAGAGCGATCGGGAGTGCCCTAGGACCCGCGGCGCGCCCGCGCCCCGGGGTTGGACGGGGGGCTCTCCCCGTTCTGGACGGAACCGAACGGACCCGCGAGGGTCGCGGGTACGCTCGCGGCGAATGCGCCGGTGGTGGGGCCGGTCAGCCGATCCCGCCGAGCCGGGCGCCGATGATGAGGCCGAGTCCCGCCGCCCCGATCGCCGAGTACTCGAGCGCCGCCCGCCCGGAGAGCTGCATCGTCCGGTGCGCGTGCAGCAGCGCGCCCGCGGAGAAGAGCACGAAGAGGAGGGCCAGCGCTGCGAGTTCTCCCTCGAGGGGGAAGTAGTGCAGGACCCAGCGCGCCTCCGCCGCGACCAGCCCGATGATCGCGGCGAAGCCGAGATTCTCGAGGGGATCGAGGTCGCCGTCCCGCATCAGCTCCACGCAGAGCAGCGCCCCGCCCACTCCGGCAGCGAACACGGCCTCCCGGAGGCCGAGGTCGAGCAGGTAGCCCAGATCGAACAGCGCGAACGCGACGGCGTACGTGCCCAGCGTCGCGATGACGCGCGAGGGGTGGTACGCCGCGAGTTCGCGACGGGCCGATCCGAGCTCGGCGGCGAGGACGGCGGTCAGCCCCGCGGT
>VYDC01000090.1:9929-12392 GCA_009843585.1 Chloroflexota bacterium
CTCCTCCACGAAGACCGGCATGACCAGCATGTAGAGGGTCGGCAGGAAGAAGTAGGGCGCGATGCCGGCTCCCGACTCGAAGGGCTCGCGGAGGACGCCCGCGAGGACGCCGCGGAAGGCGAGGGCCCCCACGGCGGCGCCGAAGAGCACGATCCAGCGCGGAGTCGGCTCGATCAGGAGGAAGGCGAAGACGACGATCGCCTCCAGAGCCACGAGCGTGACGAGCGGCGCCGTGATCGGCGGGATGGCGGCGCGGCGCTCGGCCGACACGGCCCCGGCGAGAAGCCGCACGGGGCGGGAGCCGAACGCCGCGGCGGCGCGGAGGGCCGACGCGGACCTGGCGGGGAGCCGCATCCGGCGGGAGCGGCGTGCCGCGACCGAGCCGGCGGCCGACGCGGACCCGGCGAGGATCCGGAGCCGGCGGGCGCCGGATGCCGCGGCGGCGCCGACGGCCGACACGGACCCGGCGGGGGGCCGGATCCGGCGGGAGCGGTCTGCCGCGGCCGAGCCGGCGGCCGACGCGGACCTGGCGAGGATCCGGAGCCGGCGGTAGCCGGATGCCGCGGCGGCGCGGAGGGCCGAGACGGACCCGTCGGGGAGCCGGATCCGGCGGGAGCGGTCTGCCGCGGCGGTGCCGAGGGCCGACAGGGACCGGGCGAGGATCCGGAGCCGGCGGGAGACGGTCGCCACGACCGAGCCGAAGGCCGGCGAGGGGCGCGGGGCGCGGGGCGACCGCCCCGGCCGGCCGGCTCCCCCAGGCAGCGAAGAGCCGCCCGCCGGTCCCGCCGCCTCGCCGGGTGCGGCGTCGCCGGTCCCGGCGGGTCGCTCCGCCGCAGGCCCGGGCGCCGGCCGCCTCCCGGGGACGGGGGGCGGATCGTTCAGGGTCTCGTCGTGCTCCGGCCCCATCGTTCCTCGCAGCCGGGCGGGCTACTCGCCCGCGAGTTGCGGCTCCTCCTCGCCGAAGAGCTCCGCCGCGTTGTGGTAGCGGATGCGCGCCGCCTCGTCCGGGGTGAGCCCCACCTCCACGAGCATGCGGTCCAGGCTCTCGACGTGCGCCGCGATCTCGTGGTCGCGACAGTCGGAGCCCCACACGAGCTTCTCGATCCCGATCTCGTGGCCGATGAGCCGGCGCTCGACCGCGTGGCGCTCGATCGTCTCGCCGCCGGAGAGGTCGAGGAAGACGTGGTGACGCCAGCGGGCGACCGACGCCGCCTCGTCGTAGTTGCCGGTGCCGCCCATGTGCGCGCCGATGATCACGAGGTCGGGGAAGTTGTTCGCGATGCCGTCCAGGTGGAACGGCCGCATGCGCGTGGCGGAGACGTCGCGCGGCTGCATGCGCCCGCGCTCGCGCACGCGGCGCAGCGTCTCCGCCGCAACCGGATCGCGCCGGGGATGCGTCCGGGCGTAGTCGACGCCGCCGCCGATGACGCCGAGGTGGAAGAGGATCGGCATGCGCAGCTCCTCGGCGACGGCGTAGATCCCGAAGTAGCGGGGACTGTCGTAGGGGTGGCGGGTCCCGATGATCTTGAGGCCGCGGTAGCCGAGCGAGTGCAGCCGTCGGATCTCCCGCGGCGCGATGTTGTCGGTATCGAGCGCCGCGACGGGGACGAAGAGATCCTCGTGCCGCCGTGCCATCTTGAGCGCGTCCTCGTAGCTGGGCCCGACGCGCCCACCGGAGAGCAGCGAGGCGCGCGTCACGCCGGCCGAGAGCAGGGCGTCCGCCCGCGCGTCGATGAGGCGGACCATGTCGCCGCCGTCGGGCTGCTCCCAGTCGCGCGGGAAGTGGCAGTGAACGTCCCAGAGCACACGCCATGATATCGCGCGCGCGAGCGTACGCCGTAGCCGCGGGCGCGGTGGGCGGCCGCCGCGTCCGCTAGAGGCGTGCGAAGAGGGAGCGGCGGTGGTCGGAGAGCCCACACGCCCGCCAGAAGGCGAGTGCGGCGGCGTTGCCGCTCAGCACGTCCACCTCGAGCCGGATCGCGCCCTGCGCGCGACACCGGGTCGACAGGGCGGCGACGGCGGCGCGCCCGATCCCCGTCCGGCGCCGGTCGGGCTGGACATAAAACTCCGTGATCTCGGTGAGCAACGCCGCGTCCGGCCAGTCGCCGGCGACGCGGGTGAACGCGAATCCCGCGCGCCGGCCGCCGGCGAGGATCCAGAGGAACTCGCGGTCCTCGCGGTCGTCGAGCAGCGCCCGGCGGTACTCGGCGACGCCGTACGAAAGCGGCGCGAGCGGGTCAGCCTCATCGAGCTCCCGCCAGTAGTCGGCGAACATCGCGAAGAGCGCGTCCAGATCGGCGTCGGCGACGGGCTCGATAGAGACCCCCGGCGCGCCGCCGCCGGCCGGCGCCCGCTCACGCATGCGGCCCCCGGCCCCCAGACCGGTGGTCGCCGCCGCCTGGAACCAGCTCGTGGAGGCTCGCGATGGCGCCCTCGCGGCCGGACGCCCCGCTCCTGTCGATG
>VYDC01000090.1:12402-15254 GCA_009843585.1 Chloroflexota bacterium
TCGTGCTCCCGGGAGTCGCCGACGAAGAGCGCCTCGCCGGCCACGACGCCGGCGAGGCGCAGCGCCGCCGCGTAGATGGCGGGGTGCGGCTTCCGGTAGCCGACGCGCGCGCTCGTCACGACCGACTCGATGAGCCCGTCGAGTCCGAGCGCGCTCGCGATCTCCGGCAGCTCCCAGAGGTGATTGGAGACGACGAGGCAGCGGGCGCCGCTCGCCCGCAGGGCGGCCAGGGCGGGGAGCGTGTCGTCGAAGAGGCGGAAGTGGCGCGGGTCGCTCTCGAGCTGGGCGACGCGGTTCGCTATGGGCTCGAGCGCCGCTCCCCGCACGCCGGCGGCGGTGAGGCGCCGGCGCGTCATGCGCACCCGCAGGCGGCGGTAGGTGGCGGCATCCGTGGATGCCGCCGCGTGGTCGACGCCGGCCGGCGTGCGCCACTCCTCCCACGCGTCGTCGACCCAGGACTGCCGCGCCTCCCCGTCGAAGGCCGCGCGCTCGAGCGTGACGCCGTGCTCGGCGGCGGCCTGCTCGTAGAGGTCGACGTGCCGCGGCTCGTAGCAGCCGAGCGTGTCGTGGAAGTCGAAGAAGACGACCGGGGGCACCACGCCTCCACGATAGCGCCGCCGGCCGGTAGCGGCAGGCTCCTGCGCGCGCCCGGCCGCCTACCGGGGCGCCTCGCGCCCGACCTGCCGGGGCCGGCTCCCCCGCGCGTCGTCGCGGCCGCCGCGGCGGGGCGCGCGGCGCCCCGCCGGCGCGCGGGCGGGCGCGGGCCCGGCCTGCCCCGTCGCCTCGGCGGCGCGCGTTCCGCCCGGGCGGTCCGCCCCATCTTGCGGGCGGGCCCTCGCCGGTGCGCCGGCGAGCAGGCGCAGCAGCGCCTCGAGGGCGTCGAGCCACCCCTCGCCGAGAGCGTCGCGATCGAGGCGAAGGTGGGTGCGCCCGCGGCGCACGCCCCGGGGGAGCTCGGGCAGGCGCCGCCCGGCGAACGGGCGCCCGTCGCGCGCCGTGATGATCACATCGGTCCCCTGCTCGCGGACGGCGTCGAGCTCCGCGGCGCGGGCGAGGAGCCGCAGCCGCACGAGGGCGTGCAGGCGCTCCAGCGCCTCAGGGGGCGGTCCGAAGCGGTCGCGGATCTCGCCCTCGAACTCCTCCGCCTCCTCGAGCGTCGTGAGCGCCGCCATCTGCTGGTAGAGGGCGATCCGGCCCTCGATCTCTGAGACGTGGCTCTCGGGGATGAAGGCCGCGACCGGCAGGTCGAGGGCGACGTCGCCCTCGCGGGGAGCGCCGATCGTCGCCGGCGCGCGCCGCGCGTCGCCCGCGTCGCCCCGCTCCGCCGCGTGCGCCGTCTTCATGGAGTCGACGGCCTCCGCCAGCATCTGCGTGTAGAGGTCGAAGCCCACGGCCGCGATCTGCCCGCTCTGCTCGGCGCCGAGCAGGTTGCCGGCGCCGCGGATCTCCAGGTCGCGGAGCGCGACCTGGAAGCCCGAGCCGAGCTCGCTCGCCTCGAAGATCGTCGCGAGGCGCTGCTCCGCCGCCTCGGTGAGGGCGCGGTCGCGGTGGTAGAGGAGGTAGGCGTACGCGTGGTGTGAGCCGCGGCCGACGCGCCCGCGGAGCTGGTAGAGCTGGGCGAGGCCGAGCGCGTCGGCGCGGTCGACGACGAGCGTGTTCACCCGCGGGTTGTCGAGCCCGGACTCGATGATCGTCGTGCAGACCAGCACGTCGAACGCTCCCTCGGAGAATCGCTCCATCACCCGCTCGAGGGCGCGCTCCGGCATCTGCCCGTGGGCCACGGCGATGCGCGCCTCGGGAACGAGCTCGCGGAACCGCTCGGCGAAGGAGGCGATGGTGCGCACGCGGTTGTGCACGAGGTAGGTCTGTCCCCCGCGCTCCATCTCGTGCAGGACGGCGTCGCGGACGATCTGCGGATCCCACTCGGAGACGTAGGTCTGGACCGCCAGGCGGCCCTCCGGCGCGCTCTCCATCATCGAGAGGTCGCGGACGCCGGCGAGGGCCATGTGGAGCGTCCGGGGGATCGGCGTCGCCGAGAGCGTGAGCACGTCCACCTCCAGGCGCATCCTCTTGAGCCGCTCCTTGTGGTTCACGCCGAAGCGCTGCTCCTCGTCGATCACCACGAGCCCGAGGTTCGAGAACTCGACGTCGGCGGAGAGCAGGCGGTGCGTCCCGATGAGCACGTCGACCCGGCCGCTGCGCACGGCCTGGAGGATCTCCGACGCCTCGGCGTCGGTGCGGAAGCGGGAGAGCGCCTCGACCCGGACCGGGAAGGCCGCGAGCCGCTCCCGGAAGGTCCGCAGGTGCTGCTGCGCGAGCACGGTCGTGGGGACCAGCACCGCCACCTGGTGGCCGTCCCTGACCGCCTTGAAGGCGGCCCGGACGGCGACCTCCGTCTTGCCGAAGCCGACGTCGCCGCAGATCACGCGGTCCATCGGCAGCGACCGCTCCATGTCGGCCTTCACGGCGTCGATGGTGGCCCGCTGGTCGGGCGTCTCCTCGTAGGGGAAGCCCGCCTCCAGCTCGCGCTGCCACTCGTCGTCCGGGGAGAAGGCGCGCCCATGGAGCAGCTGGCGCGCGGCGTAGAGCTGCACCAGGTCGGCCGCCACGCGGACGACGGCGCTCCGCGCCCGCGCCCGGGCGCGGCTCCACTCCGCCGTGCCGAGCCTGGTCAGGTGCGGGGGCTGATCGGAGGGCCCGACGTAGCGCGCGACGCGCTCGACGTGCTCGATGGGGACGTAGATGCGGTCGCCGCCGGCGTAGCGCAGCTCGAGGTAGTCGCGGGGCTCGCCCGAGACCTCGCGGCGCACGAGGCCGCCGAAGCGGGCGATCCCGTGGTCGGCGTGCACGAC
>VYDC01000090.1:15264-16010 GCA_009843585.1 Chloroflexota bacterium
GCGACCCCGCGGCCGGCGCGCACGCCGAAGTCGCCCTGGGACAGCTCGGCGAGGATGCGGGAGCGCCGCGGCGGACGCCTGCCGAGGGGGCGCCGCTGCTTGGCCAGCCCGAAGAGCTCGCGGTCGGTGACGAGCGAGACGACGCCGCCCGCGCCGCGCAGCTCCCAGCCGTCGGGCAGCGCCCCCTGGATCAGCGCGAGCGAGCCCCCGGCCGGCGCCCCGTCGAGCCCGGCCGACACCTGGGCGTCGATCCCGGCCGCCTCGAGCAGCTCGCGATACCGCTGCGCCTGCTGCGTCACGACGACGACGCGGTCGCCGCGGCGGAGCTGGCGCGCGGCGTCGTGAGCGTGGCGGTCGAGGCGGCCCGCGTAGCCGGCCGCGGGCCGGAACGCGACGCGCAGCTCGTCCGGCTCGTCCCCGCTCGCCCACCGCGCGAGCAGGGCGCGGGACGCGCGCGCCTCGATCGCGGCGGCGAGGGCGGCCTGCGGGGCGTGCGGCAGCGGCACGCCCTCCGGCAGCCGGCCCCGTGCGGCGAGCTCGGCGGCGCGCTCGCGGGCGAGCTCGTCGAGATCGGCGGAGGCGGCCTCGACCGCCTCGCGCTCGTCGACGATGAGGAGGCCCCCCTCCGGGAGATGATCGAGGAGCGTCGGCCGCTCCAGCAGGGGGCCGTAGACGGGGGCCGCCGGCAGGACGCCGCTCCGGAGCGCCGCGAGCTCGGACTCCACCTCCCCGGCGCGCCCGCCGCC
>VYDC01000223.1:0-3789 GCA_009843585.1 Chloroflexota bacterium
GCTCCGGGCGGCCGGCGTCCAGGCCGGCGCCACGCAGGTCGTCGGGCGCTCCGTTGACGGCTTCACCGTCGGATTCCCGACCGACGTCGCGCTGGACGGCCGCGAGTCGATGGTGGTCGTCGGCATGAACGGCGAGCCGCTCCCGGCGGAGCACGGCTTCCCCGCCCGCCTGATCGTTCCGGGGCTCTACGGCTACGTCTCGGCGACGAAATGGCTGGGCGAGATCGAGCTCACGACGCTTGAGGGCTTCGACGCCTACTGGGTGACCCCCAGACGCGGGTGGGCGAAGGAGGGCCCGATCAAGCTCCAGTCGCGCATCGACGTCCCGAAGAAGGGCGGCACGCTCGGGGCGGGCAACGTCCGCGTCGCCGGCGTGGCATGGGGCGGCCTCCGGGGCGTCAGCGGCGTCCAGCTCCGGGCGGTCGATCTCGGAGCAGGCGCGCCGCCGCCCGACGAGGGATGGATCGACGGGCACCTGAGCGAGGAGCTCTCCGACAGCAGCTGGCGTCAGTGGGTCGTCGACTGGCCGGCCACCTCAGGACGCTACGAGCTCCAGGTGCGCGCGATCGACCGGAGCGGCGCGGTCCAGACCTCGCAGGTCCGCTCCAAGTTCCCCGACGGGGCGACCGGGCACCACAAGATCCGCGTCACCGTCACCGCGTAGCGCTCCCGCGCCGCACGGGAGCGGTGCCGGCCACGTCGCGTCGACTGTCACGGCGACCCGGCGCTACGATCCCCGCGCGGCGGAGAGGGCGATCTGATGGGCCGACCGGGGCGTCACCCGCTCGCGCGCGCGCTGCTCGTGCTCGCGATCTCCGCGCTCGCCGGCATGCTCGCCGCCTCCGCCGGCTGGCTCGGAGGCGCCGGAGACCCGGCGATCACGCGGGGCGGGGCGCAGGCCTCTCCCGGCGCGCCCGTGAGCGCGGCGCCGGGCGCGCCGTCGACGGAGGCGCTCGGGGAGGTGATGCGCGTCCTGCTCGCCGCGATGGGCGGCGAGGGTGATGAGCTCTTCTCCGGAGCCCCCGACGATCTCCCGCCGGTGCTCCGCACGTTCCTTCACGACTCGGGGGCTGATCTCCTGCTCGGCGTCGGGGTCGTGGACGCGGACGGGGCGCTCACCGTCGCCGCCGTCATCCCCGGGTCGCCGGCCGAGCGCGGGGGCCTCGACGCCGACGACGTGATCACGGAGCTGGACGGCATGCCGGTGGCGAGCGCCGCCGAGCTGCGTGCCGCGGTCGAGAGGGTGGCCCCGGGCACGACGTATGCGCTGACCGTGCTCCGGGCGGGCGCGGTCGAGACGGTCGCGATCATGCGGGAGGCGGCGGCGGACGGCGACCCCTGGCGGGGCGAGCTGCTGAGGAGCCTCGCCCTGGGGATGATGCTCGCCGATCGGCCGGGCGGACCGGACCTTCCCCCCTCCCTGCTCGGCGAGATGGTCGAGGAGACCCCGGACGGCCTCCGCGTCGTCGCCGTCTTCCCCGGATCCCCGGCGGATCGGGCGGGGCTCAGGCCGGGGGACCTGCTGGTGGCGATCGACGGCCACGAGGTCTCGACACTCGACGACATGCGGCGCGCGACTCCGTCCCTCCTCCGCGCCTCCCGCGGCATCGAGGTCACGCTGGAGCGCGGCGGCGAGCGGGTGACGCTCCTCGTCCCCGTCGCGCCGGGAGGGGCGTTCGGAGGACGGAGCGAGTCGTAGCGGGGAGAGAGCCGCGCCGCGGGGGGCGGCCCTAGACCTCCGCGGCCAGGACGGCCGGCCGCCGGAAGCCACCCCGGAAGAGGACATCCCGGAGATCGGTGAGGGCGAGCGCGGCGACGAGGAAGATCGCGATCCACAGCAGCGCCGGGATCACCATCAGCGGGCGCACTCCCACGCTGTCGGCGAGCGCGCCGAAGCCGAGATTCACCATCGCCATGTGGCCGGCCGCCATCATCGCGTAGATGGCGAGCACCCGCCCGCGCAGCGAGTCGGGCACGACCTCCTGCACCAGCATCTGTGAGATCGCCATGAAGGTGGCCTGCGTGCCGCCGGCCAGGGCGGCGCCGAGCACGGCGACTGCGGGGGAGCTCGCCGCCCCCATCACCAGCATCGCCACGCCGCTCCCGGCGCCAACGACGGCGAGCGCGAAGCCCCGCGGCTCCGCGCGATGCACCATCGAGATGGCGAGAGTGCCGACGATCGCCCCCGCACCCACGGCCATGACCATCGCGCTGAACGTGCCGCTGCCGCCGTCGAGGTCGGTCGCGAGCCTCGGGAGCAGCGAGTTGAAGGCCATCGTGAACGAGCAGTGGAAGATGACGAGCCCGATCACGAGCCGCAGGCGCCGGTCGTCCCAGGCGTGGACGAAGCCCCGCCCGACGTCGGTGACGACGCTCCGGGTGCCGACGGGCCCACCCGAGAGCTCCGAGCGGTAGCCGATGCGGGCCATCTCGACGATGGCGACGCAGAGCACGCCGGCGGAGAGCAGGAAGACCGATCCGGCGCCGAGCGTCGAGAGCAGCACGCCGCCGAAGAGCGGCCCCGCGAGCCGCGAGCCGTGCACGGTGATGCCGCCGAGCGCCACCGCGTTCATCAGGTGCTCGCGCGGCACGAGGTTGGCCAGCAGGGCCCGCTGCGCGGGCATCGCCGCCGCCTGGCCCCACCCCTGCACCACGGCGAGCAGCACGACGTGCCAGACCTCCACCAGCCCCGCGAACGTCAGGAGCGTGAGCACGAGTGAGCTCGCGAGCGAGAGCAGCAGCGCCCCGAGCGCGAGCTCCCGGCGGTCGATGCGGTCGGCGATCGCCCCGGCGAACGGGCCGACCACGACGAACTGCGCGGCCCCCGCGAAGAAGGTGAGGCCGACCGCGAAGGACGAGCCCGAGAGCTCGAAGACGAGCCAGCTTTGAGCGAGGACGAGCGCCCAGCGCGAGGCGGAGGCGAAGAAGAAGCTCATGAAGAGGCGGCGGAAGTCCCGCGACTGGAATGCCGGCAGCCGCTGGTAGAGCAGCGAGGCTCCGTTCATCGGGCCAGACTACCGCATCGCGGCCGGCCCGGCCGCACCATACGCCCCCGGGGACCGCCGCCCCTCCACGCCGCGCGGAGCCGCGACGGCGGCGCGGCTATGATGGCCGCGCAGCCGTGGGGGGCCCTATGCCGCGCAGCCCGTCTCCGAAGGATCTCGTGTGGCCGGTGGACCGCGGCGGCGGGATCCAGGCCGGCTGGGATCCCGACCAGCCGCACATGGCGGGCTCGGCGCAGCCCGCGCCGTACCACACCATCCACCTCCCCTACGAGCCCCTGACCACCCCCCGCATCGCCGCCGACGCCGAGGGCGTCCTCTACCCGGTCGCCGTCGATCTCCAGGCGCGGCTCGCCGAGAGCTGGGAGTCCGCCGACGGCGACCGGACGTGGACGTTCCGGCTCAGGGCCGGCCTCTCGAGCCACGGCGGCAACGAGCTGACGGCGGACGACGTGGTGTGGATGGTGGAGCGCGTCTTCGCGCTGCGCGGCGTCGGGCTCTGGCGCCTCCGCCGCCTCGCCGGGATCAATGCCGCCTCCGACGTCGAGGCCCTGGACCGGCACACCGTGCGCTTCCGCCTGCGCGGCGCCAACCCGCAGTTCGCGGCGTACTTCGTCTTCGCGACCGGCAACGTGGTGGACTCGACGGAGGCACGCCGGCACGCCACCGACGAGGACCCGTGGGCGACGGCCTGGCTCTCCGAGAACGCCTGCGGCTTCGGCCAGTTCGCCGTGACGCTGCACGACTGCGACGCGATCTAGTACGCGGCGCGCGATGATCACTGGTT
>VYDC01000223.1:3799-10015 GCA_009843585.1 Chloroflexota bacterium
GCACTGGATGGGGCGGCCCGGCGTCGACTCGATCGTGCAGGTCGGCGTCGACAGCCGCTCCGAGGCGCTCCGCATGCTCAGCTCGGGGGAGGCCAACATGGCGCTCGGCCTCTACCCGGAGGAGCTGCTGCGCTTCGAGGGCCGGCCCGAGTTCACCACGCGGCGCGTCCGGGCGAACCACTCGACCCTCGAGTTCAACTGGGCCGAGCCGCCCTTCGACGACCAGAAGGTGCGCCAGGCCATCTGCTACGCCCTCCCCTACGACCTCATCCTCGACCGCGTCTACGGCGGCCGCGCCCGCCGCAGTCGCAGCCCGATCTGCTCCTCCTCGGAGTTCCACACCGCCGAGTTCGATCCCTACGTCTACGACGTCGACCGCGCCCGCAGCCTGATCCGCGGGAGCGGATACGCCGACGGCTTCAACACGGAGCTCTGGGTGAAGGGGTCGTACGAGTGCCTGCGCCTCGCGCACATCGTCCGGGACTCACTGGCGGCGATCGGCATCGACGTCGAGGTGCGCCTGGACACGCGCCTCCCCTTCGGGACGAAGGTGCCGATGTGGGTCAAGGAGGAGTGCAGCCACGCCCTCTACGAGCCGATGTACGACGTCGCGCACGACTACGACCCGCCGCTCGGGATGTGGGGCGGGAAGATCAACGTCGACCCGCGGTGGAGCAGCCGGATCCGCGCGATCCACTCCGCGAGCCCCGCGGAGCAGCGCGGCATCTACCGCGAGATCCAGCGCGACCTCATGGACTTCGCGGCCTGCGCCCACATCGCCGAGATCGAGACCGGCTGGGTCCTCCGCTCCGACGTCGATCCGTGGGCGCTCGACCCGGCCTTCCTCGGAGCCGCCACGACCGTGTGGTCGGCGCACCGCCCCATACTCGGGCTGCGCGAGCTCGACGACGAGTACGAGTGGTAGCGAGTATCGGGCCGCGCGGAACCGCGGCCTACTCGCGGATCGGCCGATAGAGACGGAAGCCGCGCTTCGCGATCCCCTGGGCGATGGGACCGTAGTCGGCCATCGGATCCATGCTCCGCATCCGCATCGTCCCGCGCTGGATCATGATGTCCCCGGGAGCCAGCTCTGCCGCGCTCTCGAAGTGCCGCGCCGCCGCCTCGCCGCGCCCGTGCTCCCACAGCCACTGCCCGAGAGCGAACTCGGCGCGGGCCTGCTGCTCCTCCGGCGCCGGCAGGCGATCCCGCATCAGCGCGCGCGCCCGCTCCTCGGAGGAGAGCGCCGGCGCCTCGCCGCGTGCCCAGGCTCGCACGCGGTCCCGGTAGGCCCCGGGGTCGACCCCGACCAGCTTCGCGCCGCGGGGGTTCATCACGGCGACATCGTTGGGCCGGACGATCCGCCCCTCCTCATCGATCCAGACGATCGTCGGGACGTTGAACATGTTGTAGAGCTCGGGCACGCGGTGATGCGTGTCGATCACGATCGGATAGCTCGCCGCGGCGGCCTCGATCCAGGGGAGCGCATCGCTCAGGTGGCGGTCGGCCATCACGCCGAAGACCGTGAACGGGAGGCCCTCCTCCTCGGCCAGCTGGTGGTGGAGCTCCTGCCACACGGGCAGGTCCTCTCGGCAGCCTCACCACGAGGAGTGGACGGTCAGGAGGACCTTCGAGCCGCGGTGGTCGGAGACCCGGTGCAGCCTGCCCGCGGCGTCGGGGAGCTCGACATCGGGCGCCTCCAGGCGCAGCAGCGGCGCCGAGCGCTCGCTGACGGAGGCGCCGAGCGCCGCCGCCCCCTCGGCCAGGTCGACCGCGAGCGGGCGATCGAGCGCCCGCGCGAGCGCGGCGAGCTCCAGGCCGTCGTCGGTGAGGAGCGCGGCGTCGTCGGGAAGAGGGACGCAGAGCGGGCCGCGGCAGAGCCCCTCCGCCTCGATCGTCCAGCCGAGCTCGCTCGCCACGTCCGCGGCAGACAGGCGCACCGACTCGCCGTCGACGCTCGCCTCGACCCGCACCTCGCGCGGGGACCGGCCACCGCTCTCCGCGTCGAGAAGCATGAGAACCAGGGCGCGGGTCGTCATCGCGTCTCTCCCCCCGGGCCGTGCTGCGGTCCGTGCTTGCGCTCCCGATGGTAGCGCCCCGGCCCGATCGCATCCTCAACCCTGACGTGCGCGCGAGAGTGGCAGCCCGCTTCCGGACTGGTGTAGGGTCCGCGGCACTACGCCCGTGGTGGGGGTACGACCGGAGGGGGTACGAATGGCAGAGTGGATTACGGGCCGGCTGATCACGAGGCGGAGCCTCCTGCGAAGCAGCGCACTGGGCGGGCTCGGACTCGCCACGGCGGCGGTGATCGGCTGCGGCGACGACGACGACGACGATGGCGGGGCGCCGACCACGGCGGCTCCGGCCGCGACGGCTGCCCCCGCGGCCGCCGCGCCGGCGGCGACGGCTGCTCCGGCTGCTCCGGCTGCTCCGGCTGCGACCGCCGCGGCCGCGGCCACGGCTGCCGCTCCGGCGCCGGCGAAGACGGCGACCCTGCGCTTCGCCGCGAACAACCCGATCCCGACGCTGAGCCCGAACTCGACGGCGGCGAGCGAGTCCGACCTGCACGCGATCTACGACGCGCTCACCCGCCAGCACGCCAACGACACCGGCGGCTCGATCGACCCCGGCCTCGCCGAGAGCTGGGAGACGCCGACCGGCGACGGCCGCACGTGGATCTTCAACCTGCGCGAGGCGGAGTGGTCGGACGGGACGCATTTCACGGCCGAGGACGTGGCCTGGGTCCACGACTTCTACAAGGACCCGGAGAGCCAGTCGCGGCTGATCTCGCGCGTCGGCACCTACGAGTCCTCGAAGGTGATCGACGAGCACACGATCGAGATCACGACGAACTTCGACCCGATCTTCCCGAAGCGCGAGGGGATCGTCTTCATCCTCCCCAAGCACATCTTCACGGACTCCTCGATCGACGCCGAGGCGTTCATGGGGGAGACGCCCGTCAGCACCGGGGCCTACCTGGGCACGAACTTCCAGCAGGGGCAGCGGGTCGACCTGGTGCAGTCGCCGAGCACCTGGCACAGCAACGGCGGCTTCAACAAGGTGGAGTACAACTGGCTGCCGGAGACCACGACGCGGCTCGCGGCCTTCGAGGTCAACGATATCGACTTCATGCTCGGAGTCCCCGACATCGAGACCGAGCGCGTTCGGGGCTTCAACAACGTGGACGTCGGCGGGTCGCCCGGCAACACCAACCGGGCGTGGGACTTCGCCAACATGCCCGACCGGGATCCGTCCCCGACCAACGACCCGCGCGTGCGGGCCGCCCTGAACCACGCGCTCGATCGCGACGGCATCATCCACGTGGCGTACGCCGGCAACGGCGTGCCCGCGAAGGACCAGCTGCTCGCGCAGGCGGTCTTCGGGCACCAGCCCGACTGGCCCGTGCCGGCGTACGACCCGGATCTCGCGAGGCAGTTCCTGCGGGACGCCGGCTACCCGAACGGCACCACGATCTCGATCGACGCGCAGATCCTGATCGCACCGTCGCTCAAGCCGACGCTCGAGGCGACGATCGGGCTCTGGCAGGACGTAGGCGTGCAGTCCGACGTGCGCACCATCGAGGTGAACGTCTGGCGCGACCGCCTCTACGGCCGCGCCACCGAGGGGCGCCCCGGCGCCTTCCTGATGGGCTGGTCGTCGTTCCTCTACGAGGGGGCGCTCGCCCTGCAGTGGCACGTCAGCACAAACCCGTACGCGCTCTGGAACAACCCGGAGTTCGACCGGCTCTTCGAGGCCGTCAACAAGGAGGTCGACGGCGAGGGGCGCAACCAGCTCTACCGCGAGCTGATGACGCAGGAGCGTGTCGAGAACGGCGGGCCGTCGGCCTTCATGAACGGGTCCGACGGCACGATCGCCTGGTACAACACGGCACTCGACAGCTCGTCGTACACGCCGTGGACCACCCCGACGATCTTCTTCTCGGAGGTGTCGCCGGCGTAGCGGGCATCACGCGCCACGATTCACGGAAGGCCCGGGCACCCGCCCGGGCCTTCCCGATCCGCGGACCGCGCCCGCAGAGCCCTCAGCCCTGCGGGGTGACGACGGGCGCCCCGCAGAGAGAGGGGAGAGCGATGATCCGCCCCGACGCGACCGACTACCGGGGCCACCGCGTGGTGGGGGCACGGCTGGCGGAACCCGTGCTCGACGACGAGATCGGCTTCCACTCCTCCGAGCGCGAGCGCTTCCTGCTCCCCTACTACCACGCCCTCGACCGCGCGCAGCTCGTGACGCTGGTCGAGCGGGGGCTGGTGACTCCCGCCGACGGCGCGCGCATGGCCGGCGCGCTCCGCCGCCTCGTCGACCCCGGGATCGAGGACGGCTACGTCGCGCTCGGCGCGGGCATGCATTCCGGCGAGGTCGCCCTGATCGCGGAGCTCGGCGAGGCGGTCGGCGGGCGCCTCGAGATCGGCCGAGCCTCGGGCGAGGTCGTGCAGGTGGCGTGGCGCCTGATGGAGGCGGCGGCGCTGCGGTCGCTGCTCGGCGTGCTCGCGGAGGCGCGCGGCGCGCTCCTCGACGTGGCGGCCGGGCACACCTCGAGCGTCATGCCCGGCTACACCCACGGCCAGCACGCGCAGGTCGTGACCCTCGCGCACGTGCTGCTGGCGTGGGAGGCGGGGCTCGCGCGCTGCTCCCGGCGCGCCTCCGAGGCGCACGCCCGCGTCAACCTCAGCGCCGCCGGCACCGGCAACATGAGCGGCAGCGACGCGCCGCTCGACCGGGAGCGCACGGCCGAGCTGCTCGGCTTCGACGGGCCGATCGAGAGCACCTACGACGCGATCCAGCACAACGACCACGCCCTTGAGTGCCTCTCCCTGCTCGCCACGCTCGGCGCTCTGCTCACGCGCTGGGCGCAGGACCTCTATCTCTACGGCTCTCAGGAGGTCGCGTTCCTGGAGCTTCCCGACCGCTTCTGCGGGACGAGCGCCCTCATGCCGCAGAAGAAGAACCCCCGGCTGCTCGAGTACCTGCAGGGTGCGTCGGCCTCCGCGCTCGGCGGCCTGACGACAGCCCTGATGGTCGAGAAGACGCCCTCCGGAGGGGCGATCGTCGAGCGCATGCTCTTCGTCGAGGCGCTCGCGACGGGCTTCCGCGAGGCGGAGCGCAATCTCCGCTGGCTCTCGCTCGCCGTCTCGGAGTCCCGGTGGGACCTGGAACGGATGCGGGATCTCGCCCGCGCGCACGGGGCGACGGCGAGCACGCTCGCCTCGGCGCTCGCGCGCGAGCGCGGATGGGCTTGGCGCACGGCGCACGAGGTCGTCGGGACGGCCGTGCGCATCGCGGCGGAGCGCGGCGTCGCGGCCGGCGCTCTCACTCCCGGCCTGCTCGATGAGGCGTCGGAACTCTACTGCGGGGAGCCGGCGGGGCTGAGCGCCGAGAGCGTCGCGCAGGCGCTCGACCCGCTGACGGCGGCCGCACGTCACGGCCTCCTCGGCGGGCCGGCACCGGCGGAGAGCGTCCGGCTGCTCCCGGGGCGCCGCGCAGCTCTCGCGGGCGACCGTGAGGAGCACGCCGGCCTCGCCGCGCACGCGGCATCCGCCGCGCGGGCGCTCGATGTCGCCTTCGATCGGGTCGCGCGCGGAGAGCTGGCGGCAGGCGAGCAGGCGCCCGCGAGCTAGAGGCGCGGCCGCCGGCGCCGCGACGGACGCGTCGAGGCCGGGGTGGACCGGTGCTAGACTGCCGCCATGCAGCCCCTCGCCGGGATCATCATGGGCTCCTCCTCCGACTGGGAGACGATGCGCCACGCCGCCGAGCTGCTCGAGGAGCTCGGCGTGCCGCACGAGGTGCGCGTCGTCTCCGCACACCGCACGCCGGACCTGCTCTTCGAGTACGCGTCGACGGCCCGCGGACGCGGTCTGGAGGTGATCGTGGCCGGCGCCGGCGGCGCCGCGCACCTGCCGGGCATGGCCGCCGCGAAGACGACCCTGCCGGTGATCGGCGTGCCGGTCGAGTCGAAGGCCCTGAGCGGGCTCGACTCGCTGCTCTCCATCGTCCAGATGCCGGCGGGCGTGCCGGTCGCGACGGTCGCCATCGGCGCGGCCGGGGCACGCAACGCCGCCCTGCTCGCCGCGGCGATCCTCGCCTCGGGCCGCCCCGCCATCAGCGAGGCGCTCGAGCACTACCGCGAGCGCCAGACCGCGGAGGTCCTCGCGCGGCCGGATCCCCGCCAGGGCTGAGGCGTGCGGATCGGAGTGATCGGAG
>VYDC01000223.1:10025-15855 GCA_009843585.1 Chloroflexota bacterium
GGGGTGGGGCGGGGGGGGGGGCCCCGCGGGCGGGGGGGGGGGGGGGGTTTGGTTGTTCGGGGCGCCGGCCCGCGGGGGGGCTGGCGGGGGGGGGCCCCCCGGCCGCTCGGCATCGACTTCCGGCTCTACGACCCGGCACCCGACGCATCGGGCGGGCGCGTCGCCCCGCTCGTGGTGGGCGCCTTCGACGACCGGCGCGCGCTGGAGCGCTTCGCCGCCGACGTCGACGTCGTCACCTTCGACTGGGAGAACGTCCCGGCCGACTCCCTGCGCGCCCTCCGGGGCCGCGCGGCCGTGCGGCCGCCGGCGCGCGCGCTGGCGGTCTCGCAGGACAGGCTCGCCGAGAAGCGGATCTTCCGCCGCCTGGGCATCCCGACCGCCCCGTTCGCCGCCGTGAACTCGCTCGCGGGGCTCAGGCGCGCCGTCGCCCGCGTCGGCCTGCCCGGGGTGCTGAAGACGCGCCGGCTCGGCTACGACGGGAAGGGCCAGGCGTGGCTGCACCGTCGCGCGGACATCGGGGCCGCCTGGGGAGCGCTCGGCGGACGGTCCCTGATCTACGAGGCGCGCGTCCCCTTCCAGCGCGAACTCTCGCTGCTCTCCGTGCGCGGAGCCGACGGCGCGATCGTCCACTACCCGCTGGCCGAGAACCGCCACGAGCAGGGCATTCTCCGGCTGACCTCCGCCCCCTATCGCGACCGCGCGCTGCAGGCGGCGGCCGAGTCACACCTCGAGGCGCTGCTCGCGCGCCTGCGCTACGTCGGCGTGCTCGGCGTGGAGTTCTTCGAGGCGGAGGGGCGCCTCGTCGCCAACGAGACCGCCGCGCGCGTCCACAACTCGGGCCACTGGACCATCGAGGGCTCGGTGACGAGCCAGTTCGAGAACCACGTCCGCGCCCTCTCGGGGCTGCCCCTCGGCGGCACCGCCCCGCGGGGGCACGCGGCGATGGTGAACTTCATCGGCCGCCTCCCGGCCGCCGCGGACGTGCTGGCTGTACCCGGCGCGCATCTCCACGACTACGAGAAGAGCCCGCGTCCCGGGCGCAAGGTCGGGCACGCCACCCTCGTCGCGACGAGCGCGCGCGCGCGCGACCGGGAAGCGAGGCGACTGCTCGAGCTGGGGCGGCGCGAGGCCGGCGAACTGACTCAGTAGGTGCCGACGAGCGGGTCGGGCGGTCCCAGGCTGAGCACGTCCAGGCGGGCGCGGAACGCGTCGACGTCGAGGCTCATGATCTGCAGGTCGTGCAGCACGCCGTCGCGATCGATCGCATGGCGCGAGAGCCGCGCCTCGCGGCGGAACCCCATGCGCGAGAAGACGGCGATCGCGGCGCGCTGGTCGGTGGTCATCTGCGCCACCATCTTCTTGACGCCCAGCTGCTTCGCGAGCGCGAACGCCTGCTCCGTGAGCAGGCGGCCGAGGTGACGGCCGCGCATCGACTCCGCGACCAGGACGCGCAGCTCCGCCACGTGGCGGGTCCAGTGCAACCCCTCGCGGCCGACGGTCGCGATCCCCACGATATCGTCGCCGAGGAGGCCGAGCACGGTGACGTACTGGCCCTCCTCCACGAGCTCGAGCCAGGAGCGCACGTGATCCGGGTTGGTGATGTCGCGCCTGAGGAAGAGCAGATCGTGCTCGGGGAGCTGGCGCGCGAAGGCGAGCAGCGCCTCCTGATCCCCGGCCGTCGCGAGGCGCAGCGTGAGGGTGGCGTCACCCAGGGCGATCTGCGCCGGGTAGTCGAGAGGCTCCTGCGCCTGAGCCTCAACCTGCTCCGAGACGACCCACGCGTGGCCGCCCAAGAGGCGGCCGAGAAGGCTACCTATGCCCATCGCGCACGCTCCACCTCATCGTCCCCTCATGGTAGGGCAGGGGGACCTCGCCGCGACACCCCCCACCCGTCCGGCCCCGCCACCTACGGCCGGCAGTAGTCGGCGACCTCGCGAGCGAAGATCGCCTGATCGTAGAGCGGATGGGGCTCTCCGCCCGCGACGATCTTGAGCTCCGCGTTCGGCACCAGATCGGCGACGTGCGCGATGTTCTTGACGAAGGTGTCTGCCTCGCTGCAGAGCACCAGCGTCGGCACGGGGACGAGCGGCAGCCGTGCCTTCGAATCCCAGCGGAAGAGGGCGCGCAGCGCGAGGCTCGTCCGGGGGCCCGGCTTGATGTAGTCGATGAAGAGGGCCGTCGAACCGCCCGGTCCGTAGCGCTGGACGCCGGCGTGGCTGTCCCACGCCTCGAGCAGGCCCGAGCCGTCCTCGCCCGCGTCCCAGTCGGCGAAGAAGGGTGCGTCGACCTGCGCGAGACGCGTCGCCGGGTTGCGCCAGAACGGCATGCCGGAGATCACGAGCTTGCGAAAGCGCTGCGGCTGCTGGATGGCAGCCTCGGAGGCGATCACCGATCCGGTGTGATGGCCGACCACGGCCGCGTCGTCCAGCCCGAGTGACTCGAGTGCCTCCAGCAGCACCCGGGCGTAGTCCGGGATCTCCAGCACGCGGTCGGCCGGCGCCGGGTCGGAGTCGCCCTGGCCGAGCGTGTCGAGTGCGTAGACCGTGAACTCGCGGGCGAGGTCCGGGATCACACCGAAGAACATGCGCGAGGAGAGCCATGTGTTGTGCAGCAGCACGAGCGGCGGCCCGCTCCCCGCCGTGCGGTAGTGGATTTGCCCGAGCGAGGTATCGGCGAAGGCGCGCCTCAGCGCCGTTCCCTCCGCCAGCACGCCGTAGGTCACCGCTCACCCCCTCCGCGCCGCGCGTCCATCTCCGCCGCGCACCTCTACGCGCATACGTAGTGCAGGCGCGGCCGCTTGTCCAGTCCCCAGGACCCCGGCCGGGCCTGCCGGGGGTCCGCGTCAGCCGGCGGCCGCCGCCGCCCCGCGCGCGTTCCAGCCGGCGACCACCGGGAGCACCTCCTCGACGAGGCGGCGGCTCTGATCGAGCATCCCCGCGTCGTCGTCGGCGAGGGGGCGCAGCACGAACTTCGAGACCCCGGCGCCCACGAAGCGCTCCAGGCGGGCGACGATCGCGTCCGCGTCGCCAACGGCGAGGTAGCCCTCGAGGACCTCCTCGCCGAGGCGCCGGAGCGGCGCCGCGGCCCTCTCGACCGGGGCGTCGTCCCTGCTCCCGAAGCGGAAGGCGAAGGTCGCGCCGTAGTGGTCGTCGTCCAGGGGACGGCCGGCCCTCGACGAGGCGCGTCGGATCGCGGCGACGGTCTCTCTGGTCTGCGCCACGCTCTGCAGGCCGCCGAGCCAGCCCGTCCCGACGCGCGCCGTGCGCCGGATCGCCGCCTCCGAAGCGCCACCGATCCAGAGCGGCAGCGGCTGCTGCACCGGCCGCGGCTCGATGGTCAGGCCCCGCACTGCGTAGTACTCGCCCCGGAAGCTGACGTCGCTCTCCGACCACAGCCGCGTCAGGAGGTCGAGCGCCTCGTCGGCGCGCGCTCCGCGGCCGCGCGGGCTGAGCCCCGCGGCCTCCCAGTCCGCCGAGCGCGCGTTGCCGACCCCGAAGGCCGGAAGCAGCCGCCCGGCGGAGAGGTGGTCGATGGTGGCGCACTGCTTGGCGACGAGCAGCGGATCGCGCAGCGGGAGGACCACCACGTTCATGCCGAACTTCAGGCGCTCGGTGCCGCCGGCAAGCGCCGCCATCAGCGCCATCGGCTCGAGCGCCGGCTGGGGTGAGACCAGCCGATCGCTCTGCCACAGCGAGTCGACTCCCCCGGACTCGCAGAGCTCGACCCAGCGCCAGAAGGCGCGCGCGCCGGAGAACGGGTAGGCGGCGAGGCCGAGACCCACGCCGATGCTCATCGCCTCACCTCCTGCGCCCGTTCGCAGGCGACGGCTATTCCTCGGGCGTCTCCCCGATGTCGTAGTCGACTCCGGAGATCGCGGAGACGATCGGAACGAGCTTCTCCGCGACGATGCGGTCGTGCTGCTCCCCCTGCGAGTACTCGCGGTAGGCCGACCGCGTGGCGAAGTCCATCGTCATCACCCAGTCGTATCGCCGGCGGCGGCGCGACTCGGAAATGTTGCGGCCCATCGAGATCGCGACCATCCCCGGCATGCTGTCGTGGATCGCCCGAAAGCCGCGCTCGACATCGGCGACCTGCTCGTCCGTCGTGCCCTCCTTGAAGCCCAGGCTGATGATGTGACGGTGCATGGCGTCTCCCTCCTCGCCGCGGGCGCATGCTACGGCCCCGGCGTCCGCGCGGCGAGCGCCGGCAAGCGGGCGAGGCCTCGGGAGAGCGCCAGTGGGGCTTCCCCGCTCCGTACAATGGGACCGCGCCCGGGCGGAGCCCGGGTCAGGACCGCGGTGGGCCCGACGCGGCCCCCGCCAGACGGGGAACGGGCCGTGCCGACGACGAGCAGCCGTCCGTGACCTCCGCCCCCGACGCCCCCTCCGACGGCCGGCGGTACGACCTCTTCGTGATCGGCTCGGGACCGGCGGGCCAGCGCGGGGCCATCCAGGCGGCGAAGCTGGGACGCCGCGTCGGCCTCGCCGAGATGCAGGGCACCCTCGGCGGGGTCTGCATCAACACCGGCACCATCCCGAGCAAGACGTTCCGGCAGGCCGTGATGGAGCTCTACTCCGCACGCGAGCGCGAGGAGGGACACGCCCTCAGCGCGCGCACCGTGGAGATGCAGGGCCTCCTCTCGCGCGTCAACCATGTCATGGAGAACGAGCAGGAAGTGGCGAAGCGCCAGCTGGAGCGCAACGGCGTGGACGTGCACTGGGCTCGCGCCTCGCTCGTCGCGCCGCACCGCGTGCGGCTCGAGCCCCAGCACCCGCAGGGCGGCCCGCCCGTCGAGGTGCACGCCGACCACATCCTCATCGCCACAGGCTCGACCGCGACGCGCAGCCCGGAGATCCCGTTCGACGGCGACTACGTGCTGACCAGCGACGACGTGATGGAGCTCGAACGCGCGCCGCGGTCGCTCGCGGTGGTCGGCGCCGGCGTTATCGGGACCGAATACGCGAGCATCTTCGCGGCCCTCGGCGTGCGCGTCGTGCTGGTCGACAAGGCGTCCGCCCTGCTTCCCTTCGTCGACGACGAGATAGTCGCGACGCTCACCTACCAGTTGCGCCGCCACCGCGTGACCATGCGGCTCAACGAGGAGGTGTCGCGGGTCGAGGTCGTGGAGCGCGACGGCGAGAGGCGCGTGCGGCTCGGACTCGCCTCCGGGAAGCAGATCATCACGGAGCGCGCGCTCTACAGCATCGGGCGCTCGGGCGCGACCGCGGGCCTGGGGCTCGAGGCGCTCGGCATCGAGCCGGACGACAGGGGGCGGCTCGCGGTCGACGAGTATCACCGGACCGCCGTCCCGCACATCTACGCGGCCGGCGACGTGATCGGATTCCCGGCGCTCGCTGCCACCTCGATGGAGCAGGGCCGCCTCGCTGCGGCCCACGCATTCGGCGGGCCGATCCATATGCAGCCCGATCTCCTCCCCTACGGCATCTACACCGTGCCGGAGATCTCGATGGTCGGCCGCACCGAGGCCGAGCTGACGGAGGCCGGCGTCCCCTATGAGGTCGGGCTCGCCCGCTACGGCGAGATCGCGCGGGGTCAGATCGTGGGCGACCTCTCCGGGCTGCTGAAGCTGCTCGTCCACCTCGAGACCCACGAGGTGCTCGGCGTGCACATCATCGGGGAAGGCGCCTCCGAACTCGTCCACATCGGGCAGATGGTGATGGGGCTCCGGGGCGTCGTCGACTACTTCTCGGAGACCGTCTTCAACTACCCGACCTTCGCCGAGTGCTACAAGACCGCCGCGCTGGACGCGCTCAACCGACTCGCCGTCGTCGACTCGCTCGAGCTGTAGCCGCGCGCCCGTGGGCCGGAC
>VYDC01000136.1:0-2297 GCA_009843585.1 Chloroflexota bacterium
GTGCTCGGGATGGGGCGAGTGCCGTACTACGGGACCGCTCCGGGGAACATCGCATCGCGCCGCCTCGCCGTCGCCGACGGCTACTTCCCCGTCTGGATCTCCGCCTTCACCACAGAGGCCTCGGCCGGCCTCTCCGGGTGAGGCGGCGCCGGTGGCCCCGCCTCGCTGGATCGCGGGGAGGGCGCGGTCGAGAATGATGGGGACGGCGCGGGCGGAGGTGCGGCGATGAAGCAGCACGTGGTCGTGATCGGTCTCGGGCGCTTCGGCTCGGCGGTCGCGGAGGAGCTGGGCGCGGCCGGGCACGATGTCCTCGGCATCGACTCCGATCTGGGCGTGGTGCAACGCATCGCGCCGAGCGTCACCCATGTCGTCCAGACCGACGCCACCGACGAGCAGGCGCTGGGCCGGCTCGGCGTCGCCGACTGCGATTCCGCGGTGGTGGCGATCACCGGCCACATCGAGACCAGCATCCTCGTCACGCTGCTCCTCAAGCGGCTCGGCGTCGGGCGCGTGATCGCGAAGGCGAGCAGCGATCTCCACGGGGAGATCCTCACCCGGGTCGGCGCCGATCGCGTGATCTACCCCGAGCGCGACAGCGGCCTCAGGCTCGCACACAGCTGGTCCTCGTCCGACATCACCGACTCACTCGACGTCGTCGAGGGGTACGCGGTGAGCCGGGTCCAGGTGCCGCAGGAGATCGTCGGGCAGGAGCTCGGCGACGTGATCGGGAACCGCCCGGACGGGGTGACGCTGCTGCTGCTCGCACGTGGCTCGCGCGTGATCCTCTACCCCGATCGCGGGGAGCGGCTGCAGCGGCGCGACGTCCTGGTGCTCGCGGGCGAGCTGGAAGAGATGGAGCGCTTCTTCAGCTCGTTGCACCAGGTCTCGGGCAGCTCGGGCCGCGGCGGCCCCTGACCCCTATTCCAGATACGAGTCCGGCTTCAGGCACCTCTGGCACGACGCGGGCGTGCAGCTCATCGAGCGTCAAGTCGACGGGGATTATCAGGCGAACTAGACAAGGGAGGGAACGATGATCGAGAAGATCGAGGAGATGGCTGCGCGCGTCTATGCCACGCTGCGGGGCGGCTACAGCGAGTCTGTGTACGAGGAGGCGCTGGGGATCGAGTTCCGCGCCGCCGGGATCGACTACAACGTGCAGCACACTGCGGAGGTGTTCTATCGGGATCAGAAGGTCGGCGAACAGGAACTGGACTTCGCCGTGATGGCGGCAGATCTCGTGGTGGAATTGAAAGCCGTGGGCTCCATCTCGAAGGGGCACTTGGCGCAGTTGCGCGCGTACATGCGGACCATCGGCAAGACGTCCGGGCTCGTGATCAACTTCCCGCCAGACGACCAAGACGCCCCGCAGATTCAGCGCGTGACAGTCGGCGACTGACGCCGTGCGCGAGCGGCTGGCGTGCTTTGGGCGAGGCGTCGCATCTCAACCCTCTGCGACCCGTGGCTGGCGCTCGGGGGCATAGCGGAACCCCCCGGCTCGCCCGGGGGGCTGGTTGCCCGGGTGCTGCCGGGGCTAAGCGGGCGGGCTCCGCCACGGCCTCCGTGACCGCGAAGGCGATGCCGTTCATGAAGTCCGGCTGGTAGCCCTCCTCACGGATCAGGCGCAGCGCCATCGACAGCGTCCGGAGCGCGGACGCCTGAGGCGCTCCTACTCCGCCCCGGACGCCCCCTGCTCGCCCGACTCGTCCGTCTCGTTCCGCACCGTGACCGTCGTCCTGACCTCGGTGAGGCCGAGCTGGCGGTCCCGCACCGTGAGGCGCAGGGTGTAGGTGCCGTCCTCGTACTCGGTCGTGTCCCACCGTCCGACGGCGGCCGCGACCTGGCCCTGGGTGATGCGACCCAGCTCGGTCCAGCTCGACGGGACGCCGCCGCGGCCGACGTGGAGGCGGGCGTCGAGCAGGTCCCCCGTGATGACGCTTCCGGTCACGACGAAGGAGCCGGAGACGACCGCGTCGTCCCGAGGCCAGCTGATCGCCGCCCACGGCGCCTCGTCGCTCTCCGCGCCCTCCTCGCCGTTGTCGATGGTGAGCGGCACCGCGTAGCGGAGCTGTCCGAGCGCCCGGTCCTGCACGACCAGGCGCACCGTGTAGGAGCCGTTCGGCACGGTGGTGGTGTCCCACAGGTCCAGAATCCCGTCCGGGACCGGGCGGTCGGAGGCGCCGAGGCGCACCCAGACGTGGGGGGGGGCGCCCCCCCCCCCCCCCCCCGGCGCCCCCGCGAAGGGCGGGGGGGGGGGGGGGGGGCGGATCAGGGGCGGGCCCCCCCCGCGGGGGGGCCGG
>VYDC01000136.1:2307-15689 GCA_009843585.1 Chloroflexota bacterium
CCCCCTGGCCCATAACCCCGCCCGGCCCGGGGGGGGGGGCGGCGCGGGGGCCCCCCCCGCGGGGGGGGCGCGCGCCCCGACCCCACTCCACGGTCACCCGCTCGAAGTCCGGGGAGTCGGCGTGGCCGCGAATCCTGAGCGTCCCCGACACGGTCTGGGCCGGCAGCGGCGAGGTCACGGCGACCCGTGCGGCCGCCTCGCCGGTCGCGGACGGCGGCGCGAGCATCCCGGCGATGCCCTGCTCGGCGGCCCAGTCGGACAGGTCCTCCCACTCCTCGATCTCCTCCGCCGGCAGGACGAGCCGGACCTCCTCGACGACGAACGCCGAGGGGGTGTCCGAGCCGGCGGCGAGGCCGGTGCGCGTGTCGATGAGCACGGGCTGCCACCACGTGTCCAGCATCGCGGCGAGCTCCGCGTCGCTGCGCGGCAGCACGTCGGCGGCGAAGAGCCCGGTGTAGCGGTTCACGCTGGGGCAGTTCTCCGAGGGCAGCAGGCCCGACGGCCAGCAGAGCTCGCGGCTCTCGACGCCGTGGGGCCGCACGAACTTCGTCGGGGGCAGCTCGAGCTGCTCGTGCGCGAAGTTCATGAAGTCGCGCCAGGCGCGCCAGGAGATCGTCGTGCTGAAGATGTTGAACATGGGCGAGTTGTCGGAGTTGCCCGCCCAGACGCCGGCGACGAGCTCGGGCGTGTACCCGATGGCCCAGGTGTCGCCGATGGCGTCCTCGTCGTCGAAGGGCTCCGAGGTGCCGGTCTTCTGCGCGGAGGGCCGGTCCTTCAGGTTGAGGGCGTCGCACCCGAAGATGCGGCACTGGTTGTCGCCGTCGGAGAGGATGCTGGTCGTCAGGTAGGCGAAGTTCGACGGCACGATCCGCCTCGTGGTCGCCTCCGTGAACTGGTAGAGAACCTGGCCGTCGGAGTCGGCGACCCGCAGCAGGGCGACCGGCTCGAGGAAGCGCGTCCCGGGCTCGGGCTCGTCGAGGCGTTGCTGGCCGCGCATGAGGCCCTCGGTGGCGAGCAGGCTGTAGGCGTAGGTGATGTCCTGCAGCGTGATGTCGACGCCGCCGAGGGTGAGCGCGGGGCCGTAGCCGAGCGGGTTGTCGAGCGTGGTGAATCCCACCCGCTTCAGGAGCTCGACGGTCTCGGCGACGCCGGCGTAGAGGATGGTCTTGACGGCGGGGATGTTCAGGGAGTTCCCGAGCGCCTCGCGGGCCGGGAGGACGCCGTGGAAGCGCTCGCCCGGGTTGCGAGGCTCGAAGTCCTCGCCGGTCGCCGGGTCGGGGATGGTCAGGGGCTGGTCGATGATGCCCGTGCCGGTGCTCCAGCCGTTCATGAAGGCGGCCATGTAGGTGAACGGCTTGAGCGTCGATCCGGGCGAGTTCTGCGCGACGACGTTGTCGTTGCGGCCCTCGATGTCGTCGCGGAAGTAGTCGCGGCTCCCGACGTAGGCGAGGATCTGGGCGTTCGACGGGTCCAGCGCGAAGAGGGCGCCGTTGTGGCCCTCGGACTGCTCCTCGAAGGTGCGGACCCAGTGCTCGACGACGCGCTCCCCCTCGTGCTGGAGGGTGAGGTCGAGCGTCGTTATGACCTCGAGCCCCTCCTCGTAGAGCGCGCGCGGGCCGAATCGCTGCTCGACCTCCTGCGCGACCCGGCCCAGGACGAAGTGCGGCGCCTCGATGTCGAAGCGGTTCGCCTTGAAGACCAGCTCCGCCTCGGCGGCGGCCTCGGCCTGCTCGCCCGTGATCATGCCGGAGCGCACCATTAGGTCCAGCACGTCGCGCTGCCGGATCTTCGCGAGCGGCAGGTTGTTGATGGGATCGTAGCGCGCCGGCGACTGCGGAATCCCGGCCAGCAGCGCCGCCTCCGGCAGCGTCAGATCGGATGCCGGCTTGCCGAAGTAGCCCTCCGAGGCCGCCTCGATCCCGACGTAGATGCCTCCGTACGAGATCGAGTTGAGGTACCACTCGAGGATGCTCCCCTTGTCGTACTGGCGCGTGAGCTCGAGCGCGATCACGGTCTCCTTGACCTTGCGGTCGACGGAGCGCTCGGCGCGCTCCTCGCGGGGGATGTAGATGTTCTTCGCGAGCTGCTGCGTGATCGACGAGCCGCCGGAGCCCTGCAGGAACTCGTCGCCGAAGGGCGTGAAGATCTCGAGCGCGGCGCGCGCGAGGCCGCGCACGTTCAGCCCGTTGTTCTCGAAGAAGCTCTGGTCCTCGGTCGCGACCGTCGCCTGCACGAGCCACGGCGAGATCTCGGCGAGCGGCACGGGTCGCCGGAGGCCGGAGAGCTCGTCGACGAACTCGTAGAGCAGCGTGCCGTGCCGGTCGTAGATGCGGGCGCCGCCGCGGGGGAGCTGGTCGAGCAGCTGCGCCGGGGGGACGACCGAGTCGGCGATCTCGTCGTACTGCCCCACGCCGTAGACGGCGGCGCCGGTCACGCCCGCGACCGTGAGCACGAGGAAGACGGCGAGGGAGAGCACCGCGGCGATCAGCCAGCGCAGCGGCAGCCCGCGCCGGCCGTCGTCCCCGTTCGGGGCCGGCCCGCCGTTCCGTCGCCGGCGCATCCTGGCGAGGCGGGCCGCCGTCACCCGTCGCCCCCCTCCGGCGCGCGCGCGCCCGGGCCGCCTCCGCGCCTCAGGACGACGAAGTGCGAGAGGCCGAGGCGCGCCGCCGGCGTCCCCTCGGCCCGGTAGCACGCGGCGCGGAGGATGCTCGCGATCCGGGGCCACCGCGCCGCGACGTTGTCGAAGCCGGGGTAGACATAACCGTGGTGGACGATCTCCAGTCCCGCCGAACGGGCCAGCCGCTCCCAGTCGCCGTGCCGGTAGGCGCGGGCGTGCGGCACGAGGCGTGCCCTCGCCACGTCCGGGAGCCAGTTGACGAGCGGGATGTTCCCGAAGACGTAGCGCCGCCCGATGTAGACGCCGTGCGTCTCGAACGGGTAGAGGCGGTTGGGCGCGAAGATCACGCAGGTGCCGCCCCCGGGCTTCAGCACCCGCCTGACCTCCCGGAGCGTGGCGGCGTCGTCCGAGACGTGCTCGATGACCTCGTTGAGGACGGCGACGTCGAGGCAGCCATCGCGGAGGGGGAGCCTCTCGCCGGCCGCGGCGACGAGGGCCGCCGGGGCGCCGCCCCCGCCCGCCCCCGCCTGGCGGCGGCGGGCCTCGGCGAGGCGCTGTGGCTCGATGTCGAGGCCGATGGCGCGCGCGCCCTCCCGCTGGAACGCTCGCACGTACTCGCCGACGCCGCATCCGAGGTCGAGCACCAGCGCCCCCCGCAGCGAGACGAAGCGGGAGAGGATCGCGAGCCGGCGCTCCTGCCCGAAGCGCCAGACGAAGGAGGGGTTGCCGAGCCTCGCCGCGTCGTCCGACGGAGCGGAGTCCCGGCGGCGATCCGTTGCCGAGCCCCTCTCCGCCGTCGACACCGGGGCGTGCCCGTGGCCGGCCGCGAGGGGGCGTGAGGAGCCGGGATCGCTCGCCCGGATAGCAGAGCCTCCTCCGCGCGCCACCGCGCTACTCCGCCGCCCGAGACCCGTCGCATCCCCGGGGGATGCGAGTCCGCCGCCGCCCCGCGCCGGGTGGGTGCGCGCCACCGGCCGTGCTGGCGTGGGGGAGGGCTGCCCCCTATCATAGCGCCTTCGCGTGGCGCGCCCTACGGGAGCGGCGCCGCGCGGGGCGCTGCGCGGCGGGCTGTGAACGGGATGGCTCGATGGTGCTCGCTGCCGGGGACGTCCGGCGCCTGGCGCGCCTCGCCCGCATCTCGCTCGACGACGACGAGGTCGAACGGCTGCGCGACGACCTCTCGGCGTGCCTCGATCACTTCCGCGTCCTCGCCGACATCGACACCGAGGGTGTGCCCCCGACGGCGCACGTGGTGGCGCTCGGGAGCGTCGAGCGCGACGACGCCGTGGCGCCGTCGCTCGCTCCCGAGGACGTGCTCTCGCGCGCGCCGCGCCGCGAGGGCGCCTACCTGCGCGTGCGCCCCGTGCTCGAGGCCGAGTGAGACCGCGCGGGCCCGGCCCCAGACGGCGAGCCCTCGGGTGAGCCCCGGGGCCGTCGACCTCGATCGCACGGCGCACGAGCATGCCGACGCCCTGCGATCGGGCGAGTACACGGCCGTCGAGCTCGCCGCCGCGACCGTCGACCGGCTCCGGAGGCAGGACGAGGCGCTGCACGCCTACATCGCCATCGAGGAGGAGCGGGCGCTCGCCGACGCCGCCTTAGCCGACGAGGCGCTCAGGGAGGGGGAGGGGGGACCCCTCACCGGCGTCCCCGTCGCCCTCAAGGACCTGATCGCGACCGCGGGCCTTCAGACGACCGCGGCCTCGCGCATCCTCGAGGGCTACGTCCCCGCCGAGGACGCGACGGTCGCCGCCCGGCTGCGCCGAGCGGGCGCCGTCGTGGTCGGGAAGGCCAACCTCGACGAGTTCGCCATGGGCTCCTCCACCGAGCACTCCGCCTACGGCCCCACCCTCAACCCGTGGGACCTGGATCGCGTCCCCGGGGGCTCCTCCGGCGGCTCGGCGGCGACGGTGGCGGCGCGGGGCGTCCCGCTGGCGCTGGGGACCGACACCCGCGGCACGATCCGCCAGCCCGCCGCGCTCACCGGCATCGTCCGCCTGAAGCCGCCCTACGGCCGCGTCTCGCGCTACGGGGTCGTCGCCTTCGCATCCTCGCTCGAGCAGGTCGGCCCCTTCGGGCGCGACGCCGAGGACGTGGCGAACCTCCTCGCCGCTATCGCCGGCCTCGACCCCCGGGACTCGACGACGGCGCCCGAGCCCGTCCCCGACTACCTGCCGGAGCTGGGCCGCGGCCTCGACGGCCTCTCCGTCGCCGTCCCGGACGCCTTCTTCGAGGGGGCGGAGGAGGGCGTCGTCGAGGCCGTGGAGGCGGCGCTCGACGTGCTGGAGGCGAACGGCGCGCGCCTCGTCCGCGGCGTGGACCTCTCGCTGGCGCCGGCGGCGCTGCCCGCCTACTACCTGATCGCGCCGGCGGAGGCCTCAGCGAACCTCGCGCGCTACGATGGAGTGAAGTACGGAGCGGGCGACACGGGCGGCCCGGGTCTCTGGGATGAGATGGAGCGCACGCGTGGCGCCGGCTTCGGCCCGGAGGTGAAGCGGCGCATCATGCTCGGGACCTACGCGCTCTCCGCCGGGTACTACGACGCCTACTACCTGAAGGCGCAGCGCGTGCGCACGCTCATTCGCGAGGAGTTCGACCGCGCGCTCGCCGGTCACGACCTGATCGTCAGCCCGACCACGCCGGGCCCCGCGTTCCGCCTCGGCGAGCGGGTCGACGACCCGTGGGCGATGTACCTCTCCGATCTCTACACGATCCCGGCGAACATCGTGGGCTACCCGGCGGTGTCGATGCCCTGCGGCTTCGTCGAGGGCCTGCCGGTCGGGCTGCAGATGCTCGGGCGGCCGTTCGCGGAGGGGACGCTCCTGCGCGCGACCGCCGCCTACCAGGCTGTCACCGACTGGCACGGGCGGAGCCCCCCGGTGCCGGATGAGGCGGGGAGGGCGCCGTGAGCGAGCGCTCGGACCCCCAGGACGGGGCGGCACCGCTGCACGAAGGCGGCGACGCGGCTCCGTACCGCGCGCAGCGCGGCGCGACCTCGGCCACGCTCTCGACGCTTCCCTCCTCGGGCATCCGGCGGTTCTTCGAGCTGCTCGACGGCGCCACCGACCTGATCTCGCTCGCCGTCGGCCAGCCGGACTTCCCCACGCCGGCGCAGATCACGCGCGCCGCCGCGGACGCGATGCTCGCCGGCCACACCGGCTACACGAGCAACTACGGGCTGCTCGAGCTCCGCGAGGCGCTCTCCCGCCACCTCGAGCACCGCTACGGCGTCTACTACCGGCCGTCCGAGGAGCTGCTGCTCACGACCGGCGTCTCGGAGGCGCTCGACGTCTCGATGCGCGCCCTGCTCGATCCCGGCGACGAGGTGCTCGTCCCCGAGCCGGGCTACGTGGCCTACCAGCCGGTCGTCATGATGGCCGGCGGCGTCTACGTCCCGGTGCCGACCACGCCGGAGGACGGCTTCATGCTGACGGCGGAGGCCCTGCGGGCGCGCATCACGCCGGCGACGAAGGCCGTGCTCCTCGCCTATCCGTCGAACCCCACCGGGGCGGTGATGACGCGCGAGGCGCTGGAGCAGGTCGCGGAGGTCGCGCGCGAGCACGACCTCTTCGTGATCTCCGACGAGCTCTACGATCGGCTCGTCTACGGGGTCGAGCACGTCTGCTTCGCGTCGCTGCCGGGGATGCGCGAGCGGACGGTGCTCCTGGGCGGCTTCTCCAAGAGCTACGCGATGACGGGATGGCGACTCGGCTACGTCGCGGCGCGCGCCGATCTGCTCGAGGCGATCATGAAGATCCACCAGTACGTGATGATGTCGGCGCCGACCGCCGCGCAGTACGCGGCGCTCGAGGCCTTCCACTCGGCCGAGGAAGACGTCCGCGGCATGATCGCCGAGTACGATCGCCGTCGCCTCCTGCTCTTACGCCGGATCACCGAGATCGGCCTGCCGCTGGTCGAGCCCCGCGGCGCCTTCTACGCCTTCCCCAACGTGCGGTCCGTCGGCCTCGACGGGCAGGAGTTCGCCGAAGCCCTGCTGGAGGAGGAGCGGGTCGCCGTGGTCCCGGGCGTCGCCTTCGGCGCGAGCGGCCGCGACTTCGTCCGGATCTGCTACGCGGCCTCCTACGACGAGCTGTCGGAGGCGCTCGACCGCATCGAGCGCTTCGTGCGCCGCCGCCTCCCGGCGGCCGAGAGCCCCTCGCTCGGGCAGGTGCCGACGGCGCAGCCGTGACCCAGGGAGGACCGGGCCGGCCGCCGGGGAACGGTGACGGCGGCGCGAACGGCGGCCCGCATGCGGGAGGCCTGGACGAGGGGGCATACGAGCTCCGCATCGAGAATGTGCGCGCCCGGCCGACGGGCGATCCCGGCGAGATCGCGGTCCTCCTGGAGACGTCCCGCGGCTCCCTGGAGGGGCTGCTGCGCCCGTGCGAGGGCCGGGACGGCTGCGCGATCTACCTCGGCGGCGCCTCGGGCGGCGTCCGGGGGCCGGCCGGCCGGCTCTACGAGCGCCTCTCGCGCGAGCTCGTGCCCTCGGGCGTCACGTCGCTGCGCCTGCACTACCGGGAGCCCGGCAACCTCGTCGAGTGCGTGCTCGACGCGCTGGCCGGCTGCTCCTTCCTGAAGGGGATCGGTGCCGGCCGCATCGTCCTGGTCGGTGCCTCCTTCGGGGGCGCGGTGGCGATCCGCGCGGCGGGGCTTCAGCCGCTGGTCTCGGCCGTGGCCGCGCTCGCGCCGCAGCGCGCGGGGACCGAGCAGGTCGACGCGCTCGGCAAGCCGCTGCTGCTGGTGCACGGCGACGAGGACGCGGTGCTGGATCGCGCCGCGTCGGACGACATCTTCGCGCGCGCCCGCGAGCCGAAGAGGCTCGTGATCCTCCCCGGCGCCGGCCACACGCTCGACTCGCACGCCGACGAGGTGCGCGACCTGGTCTCCGAATTCGTCGCCGCGCACGCCGGAGACCGGGCCGGGAACTGAGCCCGCGCACGCCCGCGCGGCACCCGTATAATGACCCGCCGGAGAGCCACCGCCGGGCGTCGCGTCCGCCGCCCACCGGGCCGGCACGGCCTGAGCGCAGCCCCCGGCGGCGATCAAGCGGGCGCCTCGTGCGGCCGAGAGCGGGGACGAGTGATGACGACCGACGCGACCGCGACTCTGATCCCGGGGCTCGAGGGGATCCCCATCGCCGAGTCGTCGGTGTCGCTGGTCGACGGGGCGGGGGGCCGGCTCACCTACCGCGGCTACTCGATCGAGGATCTGACGCAGGGGACGACCTTCGAGGAGGTCGTCGCTCTGCTCTACGACGGCGACCTCCCCGCGGCGTCTCGCACCGAGGCCGTCTCCGCCGAGATGGAGAGCGCCCGCGCGCTCACCGAGGCGCAGATCGAGATCGCGCGCCTGGCCGGCGAGCGCGCGCACCCCATGTTCGCCCTGCAGGCCGCCGTCGCCGCCCTCGGGCCGAGGCAGAACGACTTCGAGCAGTCGCTCGGCGGGATCCGCGAGCGCGGCGTGGCCCTGGTCGCGAAGGCCGGCCACCTCGTCGGCGTCATCGCTCAGGCGGCGGCCGGCCGGCCCTACGACGGCCCGCGCCCGGGCGAGTCGCACGCCTCGATGGTGCTGCGGATGATCACCGGAGGCGAGCCCGCGGCCGAGCACGTCGCGGCGATGGACACGCTGCTGATCCTGCAGGCCGATCACTCCGCCGGGAACGCCTCGACGTTCACGACGCGCGTCGTGACGTCGACGCGATCGGAGCCGGAGGCCGTGGTGTCCGCCGCCATCGGCGCCCTCTCCGGGCCGGCGCACGGCGGCGCCAACGAGCGGTCGCTCAGGCTCTTCCGCGAGATCGGCGACCCCGGCCGCGCCGAGGCCTTCGTGGGCAGGATGCTCGACGAGCGGGAGCGGATTCCCGGGTTCGGCCACCGCATCTACCAGGTGAAGGATCCCCGCTCGATCGTCATCCAGCGGCTCGCCGAGAGCCTGCTGGTCGACCCGGAGCACCGCAAGCTCTACGACATCGCGCTCGAGGTCGAACGCGTCGCGACGGAGCGGCTCTCCGAGCGGGGGCTGTGGCCGAACGTGGATCTCTTCTCGGGCTGCGTCTTCAACGGGATCGGGGTGCCGGTCGACTTCTACACGCCGCTCTTCGCGGCCTCGCGCACGCTCGGCTGGGTCGTGCACATGCAGGAGCAGTGGGACTCCGGCAACCGCCTCTTCCGGCCGCGCCAGATCTACGTCGGCGAGGCCGTGCGCGACTTCGTCCCCGTCTCCGAGCGCTGAGGGAGTACCCCCGCCGGCCTGCCTCCCGGCAGGCGCCGGCCGTGCCGTGACCCGCGGGCTGTCCGCCCTACGCGCCGCCGATGTCGTCGAGCCGGAGGGCTGAGCGGACGTCCCCCATCGTCTCGCGCCCGACGGCCCGGGCGTGCTCGGTCCCCGAGGCGAGGGCGTCGCGCACGAGCTTCGGGCGCGCCCCGTAGTGGGACCGCCGCTCCCGGATGGGGTCGAGGAAGGCGTTCAGCGCCGCCGCGAGCTTCCTCTTCACCTCGACGTCGCCGACGCGTCCGCCGCGGTAGCGCTCCTTGAGATCGTCGACCTCGGCGGTGTCGGGGTTGAAGGCGTCGTGATACATGAAGACCGGGTTGCCCTCGACGTGCCCGGGGTCGGTCGCCCGCAGGCGCGTCGGATCGGTGTACATCCCCATCACCTTGGCGGTCACGACGTCTGACTCGTCGCCGAGGTCGATGGCGTTTCCGGCCGACTTCCCCATCTTCGCGCTGCCGTCGGTGCCGACCAGCCGCGGCACGCGTCCGACCAGGCCGCTCGGCACCGGGAAGGTGTAGCCGAAGCGCCGGTTGAACCGGCGCGCCACCTCCCTGGTCAGCTCGATGTGCGGCGACTGGTCCTCGCCCGTCGGCACCAGGTGCGCCCGCGGGAGCAGGATGTTGGCGACCTGCATCACCGGGTAGGTGAAGAACGCGACCGGCACCGCGGCGTCGGATCGCGACTCGAGCTCGGCGATCTCGGCCTTGAGCGTCGGGTTGCGCTCGAGGCGCCCGAGGCTGATCCACCACGAGAGCCAGACGGTGAGCTCGGCGTGCTCGGGGACGTGGCTCTCGATGACGAAGTGGCTCTCCTCGGGGTCGAGCCCCACGGCCAGCCAGTCGAGCGCGACCTCGAGCACTCCACGGCGCACCACGTCGATGTCGGAGGCGTAGTCGGAGACCTGGTAGTCGGCGATGAGGAAGAAGCAGTCGTACTCGTCTTGGAGCCGGAGCCAGTTCTCGAGCGCCCCGGCGTAGTGGCCGAGGTGGAGCGGCCCGGTGGGGCGGACCCCGGTGAGGATCCGCTGCCTGACCTCCCCCTGCGCCGACTCGCCCGCCGACTCGCCCCCAGCGTCGCTCACAGCCACTCGCTACATCCGATCCGGCGCCGTGATCGACATCAGCCCCAGCGTGCGCGCCAGCACGACCCGCGTCGCGTCGAGCAGGAGGAGGCGCGCCCGCGAGAGCTCCGGCTGCTCCTCGTCGACGACCCGGCACTGCGTGTAGAAGACGTGGAAGGCCTGCGCGAGCTCCTGCGCGTAGTGCGGCAGGTGGTGGGGGGCGAGCTCGCGGGCGACCGTCTCCAGCACCTCGGGCAGGAGCAGCAGCTTGCGCACGAGCGTCTGCTCGGCCCCGTGCACGAGGAGGGCCGCGTCGGCGCCGGCGGCGGAGAGGCCGGCCTCGCGCGCCCGGTCGAGGATGCCGCGGATGCGCGCATGCGCGTACTGCACGTAGTAGACGGGATTCTCCTCGGAGCGCCTCTTGGCGAGCTCGAGGTCGAAGTCCATCGCCGACCCCGCCGAGGGGAGGAGGAAGAAGAAGCGCGTCGCGTCGGGGCCGACCTCCTCGACCACGTCGGCGAGGGTGACGAGCTCCCCCGCTCGCTTGGAGAGCGGGACGATGCGGTCGCCGCGCCTGAGCGTGACGAGCTGGTAGAGCACGACGTCGAGCGCCTCCGGGGAGGCGTCGAGCGCCCGCATCGCCGTCTTCAGACGCGAGACGTGGCCCTGGTGGTCGGCGCCCCAGATGTCGATGCTGCGGTCGAAGCCGCGCGTCACGAGCTTGTCGAAGTGGTAGGCGATGTCGGTGGCGAAGTAGGTCGGCACGCCGTCGGAGCGGATCAGGACGTTGTCCTTCTCCTCCCCCACCTCCGAGGAGGCGAACCAGACGGCGCCCTCGCGCTCGACGACGTGCCCGCGGTCGCGCAGGCGCTCCAGCACCGTGTGGTAGGGCCCCCCCTCGGCCTGCAGCGCGCGCTCCGAGTACCAGTTCGAGTAGCGCACGCCGATCGCCTCGAGATCCCTCCGGATCTCCTCGAGCATCAGCTCGATGCCGCGCTCGCCGAGCCCGGGGTCGGGCTCCTGCCCCTCGGGCCGCAGGTAGCGGTCGCCCTCCTCGTCCCGGATGCGGCGGGCGATCCCGGTGATGTACTCGCCGGGATAGCCGTTCTCGGGTATCGGCGCGTCCCGGCCGAAGATCTGCTGGTACCGCGCGTAGAGGGTGCGGGCGAAGATCGCGACCTGCGTGCCCGCGTCGTTGATGTAGTACTCCTCCTCGACCTCGTCGCCCCGGGCGCGCAGCACGTTCGCGAGCGTGGAGCCGATGGCGGCCCCGCGCCCGTTGCCGACGTGCAGGGGTCCCGTGGGGTTGGCCGAGACGTACTCGACCTGCACGCGCTCACCCCCGCCCCGGTCGCCCGTGGCGTAGCCGTCTCCGTCGCGGGCTATAGCCTCGGCCTGCGACGCGACCCAGCCCGGCGCGAGATAGAGGTTCAGGAAGCCCGGCGGCGCGACCCGCGCCTCGGCGAGCGCCTCGTGGGGCGGGAGGTGGCGCTGGATCGCTGCGGCGACGTCGACGGCGCGCATGCGCACCAGGCTCTGGATGCGGAGCGGCAGGTTGGCGGAGTAGTCGCCGTGCTCGGGCCGCTGCGGGTGCTGGAGGTCGATCTCGGGGGCCGCGAAGGCGGGGAGGTCGCCGGCCGCCTGTGCTGAGGCGAGGGCGCGCGCCACGAGATTCGCGAACTCGTCCCGGATCATCTCGCCCGCGCCCCTCGCCCGCGACCAAGACCGAGTGTAGCGCCGCCCCGGCGGAGGCGACAGGAGGGCGGCCCGCGCGCGGGAGCGTCGTACCATGAGCCCCGATGCAGCGGGGGGAGGCTCGATGCGCTCTGACGCCGCGACGGTCGTGGAGTACCTGGGGGGACTCCCGGAGGAGCGGCGGGAGGCGCTCCAGGCGGTGCGCGACGTCGTGCTCGACAACCTCCCTGCCGGCTACGAGGAGACGATGAACTGGGGGATGATCAGCTACGAGATCCCGCTCGGCGTCTACCCCGACACCTACAACGGGAAGCCCTTGATGTACGCCGCGCTCGCCTCGCAGAAGAACTACATGTCGCTCTACCTGACGGCCGTCTACGCTTTCCCCGGCGCCGCCGACGAGTTCGAGCGGGAGTACCGCGCGAGCGGGAAGCGCTACGACATGGGGAAGTCCTGCGTGCGCTTCCGGCGGCTCGACGACCTTCCCCTGGGGCTGGTCGGGCGGACCATCGCCGCCGTGTCGCCCGACGCCTTCATCGAGCGCTACGAGCAGGTGCGCGCGGGCGCGCGCAGGAGCCGCCTCTAGCCGCCGCGAGGGTCCGGGCCCCGGTCGCGGCCGGCCGGGTGGTTCGCCATCCGGTTGCGCGCGGCGAGCTCGGCCGCGCGCCGCACCCGCGCGGCGCGCGTCTCGGGCCGGCGCGCCGACTTGACCCACCAGAGGATGTTCTTCTTGGAGGAGTCGGGGAAGGCCCCGAAGAGGGCGCTCGCCCCCTCCTCCGCCGCGAGCGCCCGCGCCAGGTCGGCGGGGATCACCAGGCGCTCCACCTCGTCGTAGGCGCTCCAGCTCCCGCTCGCCTTCGCGGCCTCCACCACCCGGATGCCGGCCGGGGCCATGAGGCGCTGCTCGGTGAGGCGGGCGACCTTCTGCTTGTTGATGGCAGACCACGGGCTCCGGGGCCTCCGGGGCGTGAAGAGCCGCATCGCGCGGAGATCGTCCAGCCGGTTGGGCCGCGAGTCCACCCATCCGAAGCAGAGCGCCTCGTCGACCGCCTCCGGGTAGGGGAGGTAGGGCCTCCCCGAGGCCTTCTTCCACGAGACGAGCCACGCGCCGGAGGAGTGCTCGTGGTGCCGCTCGAGCCAGGAACGCCACTGCGCCCGGCTCTCGGCGTGGATCTGGGGCCGCCCGTCCGCGGGGTGGGTTCCGATCTCGCGTGCCGCCCCGCCTTCTTCTGCTCGCACCGGCTCCGCTCCGCGCCTAGTGCGCCTCGGCGGCGCCGGCCGCGCTCCCGGCTGCGCCGGCCGCGAGCGAGCGGAGCCCCGAGTGCTCCCCGGCCTCGAGATCGGGATCGGCTGAGAGCAGCGCCTCGGCCTCCCGGCGCGTCCGGTCTATGAGCTGCGCGTCGAGGAGCGCGGCGACCCGGACGGAGGCGCCCGACTGCCGGAGGCCGTAGAGCTCGCCCGGCCCCCTGAGCTCGAGATCCCTCTGGGCCAGCTCGAAGCCGTCCCTCGTGCCCTGCACCGCCGCGAGGCGCCGCCTGGCCTCCTCCGACGGCTCGTCGGCGAGCAGGAAGCACCAGGACGGCCGCCGCCCGCGCCCCACGCGTCCGCGGAACTGGTGGAGCTGCGCCATCCCGAAGCGGTCGGCCCCCTCGATGAGCATCACGGTGGCGTTGGGGACGTCGATGCCGACCTCCACGACCGCCGTCGAGACCAGCACCTGCGCCTCGCCCGAGA
>VYDC01000015.1:0-3815 GCA_009843585.1 Chloroflexota bacterium
GGGAACTTCTACGCGCAGCAGGCGCCGGAGCTCTGGGCGCGGGAGGTCCGCGCCTTCCTGACCGACCCGGGAGCCTGAGCTCCCGCCCGTCGGGGACGACGCGGGCGCGAGGCCGGGCCGCGCGGCCGCTCCGTCAGCGGGGACGACCCGCCGCGGTCGCAGCCGGCGTCTTCGGGGGCGGGCGGCGGGCGAGCGCCATCAGCGTTGCCGAGACGAGCAGGCAGAGCGCGAGCGCGAAGAAGGCGCCGCGGTAGTCGCCGACGCGGTCGAAGTAGAGCCCGGCAAGGACCGGCGCGGCCCCACCGAAGATGACGGAGATCGGCAGGCCCGTGCTGCGCACGGCTCCGAGGTGGCGTCGCCCGAAGTAGGAGGCCCAGATGAACTCGGTGATGGGGAGGAAACCGCCGACGGCGCTCCCCCACAGCGCAGCGACCGGGAACATCGGCGGGAGCGAGCCGGCCTCGGAGGTCGTGACCAGGAGCAGGAGCGCAAGCGCGAGGCTCGACATGGTGAGCACGGCGAGAGGCTTCACGGAGTAGCGCTGGAGCGCCCACGCCCACGCGAACTTCGAGACGAGGGAGAAGCTGCCGTGCGTCCCGAACAGGAGCGCCGCCTCGCTGCGGCTGAAGCCGGCGTCGGTGAGAAGCGGGATCGCGTGGACGCCCAGCGAGCCCGCCGCGGCGACGCCGAACGCGACGGCGGCGATCAGCACCCAGAGCGCCGGCGTGCGCAGGGCCTCGGCGCGCGTGTAGGAGCCGAGCAGGTCCTGATCGGCGAGCGCCTGGCGGCGGGCTTCGTCGGCGCTGAGCTGCGAGCCATCGCTCCGGGTGCCTCCGTCGGGCGAGAGCCCGTAGTCCTCCGGCTGCCGCCGCATCAGCAGGGCCACCGGGTAGATGAGAAGCACCGTCGCCGCCGAGAGCACGATCCAGCCGCTCTCCCAGCCTCCGTTGTCCACGACGCGGGTGAGCAGGATCGGCGGCAGGATCCCGCCCAGCGAGATGCCGACCGAGGCCAGGGAGATCACGGCGCCGCGGCGATGGACGAACCACTTGGAGAGCGCCACGTTGACGACGAGCGGGCCGGTCATCAGAAGCCCGATCTGGCCGACCAGCCCTCGCAGGGCGATGAACTGCCAGAGCTCCTCCACCTGCGACGTGACCAGGAAGACGAGCCCGGCGATCGTGGCGCCGACGAGCATCAGCGGCCGCGCGCCGTAGCGGTCGATGAGCGGGCCGACGAAGAAGGCCGCGAAGCCCCCGACGATGAACCCGAGCGAGCCCGCGAGCACGAACTGCGAGCGCGCCCAGCCCAGGGAGTCGCTCATCGGCTCGAGGAAGACGCCGGTGACCTGCAGGCCGAAGCCGACGGTGACGAACTGCCCGACCGAGGCTCCCAGGAAGACCCACCAGCCCCAGAAGATGCGAGGCGGGCGTGGCAGAAGAAGCGGGGCTCGGCCGAGGATCGGCACGGCCTACGGGCTCCCCGTGCGCGAGCGCGCGGAGCCCGTAGACCCGCGCGCGCTCAGAGCGCCCGGAAGACGCGGCGCCCGTCGAGCCTCACGACGTGCCCGAAGCCCGGGTGCGGGAAGTGCCCGGCGGCGACCAGGTCGCCGCCCTCCTCGAGGCGCTCCATGACTCCCCGTCGGGTGTTCGCCGCCGCCTCCGCGTCGCCGTCGAAGATCGGCGACCAGCCGACCTCCTCCACCTGGGCGGGGTGATTCGCGACGTCTCCCAGGATCAGCGCCCGCTCGCCGCCCGAGCTGACGAGGATGCTCTGGTGCCCGGGCGTGTGCCCGGGCGTCGGGACGAGCGTCAGCTCCGGCGTCACGGCGCGTTCCCCCTCGACGAGGTCGAGCAGTCCCATCTCCTCGAGCGGCTCGATCTGCGCGACGACGACCGGGTCGGCCTCTCCCCCGTCCGGGGCGCGGAAGTGCGTCCAGTCGGCGTGCGGAACCAGGTGTCGCGCTGCGGGGAAGGTGGCCGCGCCGTCGCGGACCGTCCAGCCGATGTGGTCGCCGTGCAGGTGCGTGAAGACCACGCGATCGACCTCGTCGGGCGCCGTCCCCGCGCCCCCGAGCTCCTGGAGCAGGGCGCCGGTCGCACCGCCCAGCATCGCGTGCGGGCCCGGTCCGAGCCCGGTGTCGACCAGCACCCGCTCCGTCGGCGTGACCATCAGGTAGCACTGGGCGTTGTGGCGGAACTGGGAGCCGTCCCAGGACCGGGGGTAGATCTCCCGATACGGCTCCCATGCCGGTCCCGGGACGGCGGGGAAGATCATGTCCAGCGGTCCGCCGAGCGGCGTGTCCAGCAGCGCGACGATCTCGACCCGGCCTACCCGAACCGTGCTGCTCACCAGAGACCCCCTCCGGAGCGGCCTCGCGCCGCGGGGCATGCCGACGGTAGCAGTTTCGGACGCCGGACTCAGCCGCCCGAGCCCGGCGCGGAGCCGTCGAGTCGCGCGGGCGTGCGATCTCGCCCGCGATCGTTCTACGATCCCGGGCGAGCGCTGCGCTGCGTATCGCCGAGGCGGGAGGCGGGATGATGGGTGTCGCTCGCGGCGGCGGTGCAGCCGCGGCCCTCGTGCTCACGGAACGCGTGACGACCGCTCATGCCCTGCTCGTGAAGATCACAGCCGAGCTCAACGAGCCCGATCTCTTCCAGTCCGGCGGTCGCACGGCGCCGTGCATCGGCTGGCATCTCTGGCACATCGCGCGCTGGGCCGACGTGATGCAGGCGAGCCTCCCCGAGGCGACGCCGACCCTCGCGGAGCGCCTCGGGTCGCGCCCGCAGATCTGGCACGCGCGTCGCCTTGCTGCGGCCTGGGGCCTCGACCCGCAGTCGCTGGGGCACCGGGAGGCAGGCTCCCAGATGGAGGATGAGTCGACGCTCTCGATGCGTTTCCCCGGCGCCGACGCGCTGGCCGACTATGCCAGCGACGCTTTCGGGGCGGCCGACGACGCGGTTCGCGCGCTCGACGGGGTCGCGCTCGATGAGGCGTGCGAGCACTTCTACGGGACGCAGGTGGGCACGACGACCGTTGCCTACTGCGTTCAGTTCCACGCGATCCATGCCTACCGCCACCTCGGCAGCATCGAGGCGTTGCGCGGGCTGCTCGGGATGGCGGGGACCGCAACGGGGTAGCGGCGACGGCACGCGCGAGGGGCCGCCGCACGATCGGTGGGCGGCGCGCCCGGCGGCTATGATGTGCCGGGGCCGCACGAGAGCGTGCCGGGCCTGGCGACCGCGGACGCGCCCGTGCCAACATCCCCTTCGGGCACTCTCGGGAGCGACGAGCTCGCCGCGCAGCTCGGGCCGGCCTACGCGTCGCTCGAGGCCGCGGAGCGCGCCGCTCATCCCGGGCTGATCGCGAGGATCCGCCAGCCGGGCGACATCGCGGGCGAGTCGCGGTCGACGGGGGACCGTGCCCACGTGATCACGGTGGCCGCGGCCGACATCCCCGGCGCGCTCGCTCTCATCTCCGGCTCGATGACGGCGCACGGGCTCGACATCCACGCGGGCGACCTCTTCACCGTCCGCCGCGCCGCCGGGCCGGCCGGTCCCCCCCGCCCGCGGCGCTTCGGGCCCTCTGCGGGCGCCCCGCCGCGCCCGAGGCGGGGGACGATCTCGTCGCGCTCGCTCGCGCCCTGGACACTGCTGCTCGATCGCTTCGTGGTGACGGGGGCGCCGTCGGGCGACCCGTGGGAGGAGATCCGCCCCGATCTCGAGGAGGCATTCACCCTCCTGGCGGGCGGCGACACCGAGGCGGCGCGGGCGCTCATCATCGCCGGGATCAGCGGCCGAGTGCGACGCGGGCGG